>JAIMAD010000137.1 GCA_023512145.1 Bacillus sp. (in: firmicutes)
AGCGTGCTCTTCTTGAAGAAGTTTTAAGTTTGCTTGTAAAGAATTTGTATTAATACTACATTCATCAATTAATTCATCACTATTATGAATTTGTAAAAAGCTCTCCCTTACCTGTTCAGGGATGGTTGAGTACTGTAGTTGTCTTTTGATCGTTTCGAGTCCTTCAAGAAGCTTTCCTTGTTTTTCAGCTTTTTCACCAAGTTCATAGAAATCCTGCTCTGTCTCCACCCTTGCTGCACTTAAAAGCTTTGTATACTCTGCTTGTATATGCACTTGCTCCTGCCTTTTTTGCTTTAATACAGTTTCTGAATCAGTAAGCAATGCATGTCTCTCTTGACTCTTTATTCGTTTTTCATGGTCTTCTTTAAGCCTCATCCGCAATAAATAGGCAGCTTTATGTAAATCTAACCCCTTCTCTTCCAGAAAACGATTCGCATACAAATTCACTCCCTCAAAGATTTCCGTTTGTTGCTGATTTATCTCCTCCTGTAATCTTAACAATTGCCTTTTTTCCCTGTAACTAGCTTTAAATTGTTCAATTTGCTGGAAAGCCTCAAGTAAAAAAGAACTAGCAATATAAACAGGTATTTTCAGATCGCTACTTAGTGATACTATTTTTTCTTTATTTTGCGTAGCCTCAAGCTCCCATCCAGCTAATTTCTCGATTACTTTTTCATATTGGAACTTCTGTTGGTTTAGTTTTATTTTTAACAGTTGCAGCTCCTCATGTCGTTGCTTATCACGCGTTAATTTTTCCTTGAGTATTGTGATATCCATATATTCTGCCGATTGAAGTTTTTGGAGGATTTCTTTTTCCTTTTCTCTTAAACCATCCAGAGTTGGATTACTCTCCGCTTTATTGGGTAGCTTCATGTTTTTTAGCATAAAAATGGTAATCACAATGCACATTAATACTCCTGAAAATAATAAAACCCACTGCTTTGTTAGAAATCCATAAACTATTAAACCAACTAAAATCAACTGAAAGCAGAAGAACTGAATATTTTTCTGCTTATTCATGCTTGCCTTTAAGGCTTTATCGCGTTTATTTGCTTGTTGAGACATATCAATTTTGTCCTGTAAGGCCTTTAGTTCCCATTCCAAGCTCTTCTTATCATTTTCGTAATTGACTTGCTCTTCCAGCAGTGTTCTATCCTGTTTAGCTAGAACAGACCTCTCTACCGGTCGAAGCTCTTTTTCTATGTCTTCTAAAGTATTTTTTTCTTCTTGGTACATTCCTTCTAGTTCTTCTTTTACTTCAATGAGCTTTTTACTTTTCCGAGACACTTGTTCCACTTGATTTTTCATATAAATATTTGTGTTAATAGTAAAGATGTCTTCCTCGTTTACAGGCAAATGAAGCTTTTCTTTAATAACGGATAGCTTTTCTTCATTTTCTGCTAATTTTATTTTGCATTGCTGCATATCAAGTTTCAATTGTTCATAAATAGGGACCCGGTCAAGCATGGTCAAAATTCCCGGTTCATTTTCAAGAAAGGAAAGATCTGGTCTCAGCGCAGCTAATTCTATTTTCAAGGTGTCAATTCTATCAGCAATACTGATAATTTCTGCATTATACGGATGGATGAGCTGATTTAACTTTTCTATTCTCTCAATCCCGCGAGCAGGGAATTGGATTTCTCCTAATCTCTCAAGCACTTCTTTTGTCCATTTTTCTTCTTTTACAATCGATTCTATTCTCTTCCATTCGTTTAGTCTTTCGACCTTTTCGCTAATACCACTGAGAAGACCGTTAATTTCTGCCATTTTTTGCTGGAGCATTTCACTTTTTTCTACCAGGTTTTGATATTCTTTATTTTTTGCTGCTGCTTTTTTTAATTCTGCACTGATTTCATGAAGTGCTTGTAATTTCTCATTTAATACTGGTTTCTTTCCAGATGGCTTAAAGCGGAAATCCAACTCTTTCTGCAGGATTGAATTCGTTTTTGACAGCGCTTCTGTTCCTAAGGTTCCCGCAGAAAACAAAAATTTACCAATATCTTCACTCTTCATGTGATGGATATTTTGCAACCCATGCAAATTAAAGGAAAAAATAGCTTGAAATAAGTTTTTATCAAAATTTGCTAGTATTTCTTTAAGAAGAGTCTCGCCACCAATCGTACCATTGTCCATAGCAAGCGTAACATCGCCTGTCGCTTTTCCCTTCACACGTTCAATGGTAACGTATCCGAACTCCTCATGATAAATTCTAATTTTTCCGCCATATTTGCTAGTTTGTTTGGGAACATATTGCAGCTCGGATTGTTGTTTTGTTGGAAAACCGAAAAATATACTATGGATAAAGGCCATGATTGTTGATTTTCCAGCTTCATTCTCGCCAAAAAAAACTTGAAAATCAGTCATGTTGGTAATATTAACGTTCTCTAATTGGCCATAGCCGTATATGTGCATCTCAACTATTTTCAACTAACACTCTCTCCTTTCCTATGATTGATAAAGTAATTCGATTAGTAATTTTTCCGCTTTTTCGATTAGTTCTTCTTGCTCTGTCGGAGATAAAGGAGATAAATATTTTTTCGCTAAATGGTGTTCGTACAGAGGTGACAAGGTGTTCGTTATCTCGTCAAAATGCTCAATGGTTTCAAAAAGATCAGCATAGAAATTTGCTTTTGTTTTTAATTGTTCTTTATCAATTTGCTGACTTTCTATGATGATTAAATCGACAAGCCACACAAATGAAGCTTCGTCTTTTTCATCATCTAAAAGTAGCTCTAAAAGTTCACCATCTAAGCTCCGTTTTTCACGGGTATCATCCAATTGAACATTTTTCAAAAAGAGTGTTAATAATGTTCCGGTTTTATCCTTGCGAACATGATTGAGTGCGATTTGGCATAATTGAAGAACGTCGTGAAAGCTATCTGCTGAAGTCGCATCAATTGTATATTCCTCCCAGATAATATCTGACGTTTCAATAAATTTTAGGGTTTTTCCCAGGTCGGTAAGCGTTACATGATAAATGCCCTTACCACCTGTTTCTTTCTTATTTCGGCCTTGGATATTTCCAGAATAGATAATCGGTGGATTCTCTGACAAAATACTCCTTTTATGGATATGTCCTAAAGCCCAATAATCAAAGTCCTTTTCTAGCAAATCCTTGACTGTAAATGGAGCGTAGTTATCATGCTCCGTTCCCGTACCTTCATTGCCATGGAGGATGCCAATATGAAAATCAGCGCCTGCTACTTTTTTATAATCATCTATTTTTCTAGCAAATACATGGCGCATCGGATAGCTAAAGCCGTAAAGGTGTACTACTTGCCCACTTTTGGTTTGCAGCATCATAGTTTCTACCTCGCTATTAAAAACATGAACATTCTCCGGCATGTCAAGGTGTACCCATGAGCCGTTTAAATGGTCGTGATTACCGTGGACGATATAAACAGGAATTTTCACTTCTGCTAACTTAAGCATCTCCGTACGAAAACGCGACTGTGCGCGTAGGCTACGGTCCTCCCCATCAAATAAATCCCCAGCTAAAACAACAAAATCAACCTGCTCTTCGATGGCTAGTGCAGTAATATTTTTTAATGCTCGGAAGGTACTCTCTTTCACTCTTGTGAATATATTCGTTGGCAAATGCGTTAATCCAACCATCGGGCTGTCCAAATGTAGGTCCGCCGCATGAATAAAAGATATCTTTTTCATAAAACATTCCTTTCACCTTCTTTTTCCCATTGTAACATCTTTCAAATGCGAATGCACGTTCTTATAAAAAACAAAAAAAGAGCCTTTGCCAGCATACAAAAGCCCTTTTTTAAAATTACTCCTTCTTTGTTAATTGTAAAGCTCGTTTTATATCCTTATAGGAATTGGATTGTCCGTACATTAGGACACCGCCTCGATAAACACGGGCACCAAATATCGCTAAGGCAGCAATGGTTGCCATTAGAATAGCAATCCCTAATAATGCCTCCCAAAGAGGAATTGACAGCATGCCGACGCGTAAAAACATGATCATCGGGGTAAAAAATGGAATATAAGATGTAACGGTAATAAACGTTGCATCAGGCTTTCCAAGACCAAACATGGCAATCATAAATCCAGCAACAACCATCAAGGTCATCGGGGTAATCATCTGCTGAACATCTTCAATCCTGCTGACGAGTGAGCCCAAAAATGCTGCAAGGGTCGCATAAAGAAAATAACCAAGAATAAAGAAAATGACCGCATAGACAATTGTCGAAACTGGAATAGATCCAAATCCATAAACCCCAAAAAATCCATCCTCTAATGAATCCATATTGCTTGTTAACGAAATATAACCCACTACCAAGAAGGCTGCCAGCTGTGTCAAACTTAATAAACCAATACCGAGAATTTTCGCAAACATTTGTTTAATGGGTGAGACACTCGATATTAATATTTCCATTACCCTGGATGATTTTTCTGTCGCCACTTCCATTGCAATCATATTAGCATACATAATAACGGCAAAATAAATAATAAACAGCAGGATATAGACGAGTCCTCTTGCTTGATTTAATTCTTCTTCTGTTTTTGCATTTTCCTCAAGGGCAATCTTTTCAAAAGAAACTGGTTCATAAAGCTTTTGCAACTGTTGTGATGTCAAATTAATCTGTGAAGCTGCCTGCATTGTTTTTAATTGCTGCAGACCTGTTTGGAGATCTGTATATGTAACAGAATCAGCGATACTCATTGCTTTATATGTGGCTTCCGGTAATTTGTCACTATTAAGTCGGAGGTGAATAGATCCTTTGAAATCACCCTTTTCTACCGCCTTGTCCGCTTCCTTTTGACTTCCAGTGTAAAGAGTCAGTTCAATATCCTTATTAATTGTCTTAACTTGTTGTTTTAATGGCTCGTAAAGCTGCCCTGTTTCATCAAGTACGGCAACCTGATCCCTCCCGCCATTTTTATCAAAAAGGTCAATAATATTATTAATATTTGTTAGAGCTAATACAATTACCACGGTTAGCAGGGTTGTGACAATAAACGATTTACTTTTTAGTTTGTTTAAATAGGTATGAAAAAAGATAATCCAAAAACTATTCAAAGGAATTACCTACTTTCTCGATAAAAATATCATTTAATGAAGGTTCTTCAAGGGCGAATTTTCGAATAAACCCTTTGTTCACAATCTCCTTAAGGATTTTTTCAGAAATGTATTCTCCTTCAATCTGTAGTTCAATTCCCTCCATTGTCGTTTTAGTCTTTACGACTCCAGGATAATCTTTCAATGAATCTAACGAGAAATCAGCATGGATGATGAGATTCTTTTTTCCAAATGATTGTTTAATATCCTTTAAAGATCCGTTTACAACCTGTTTTCCTTTGTGCAAAATACATAAATGCTCACATAATTCCTCGACATGATGCATTTGGTGGCTTGAAAACACAATCGTTGCCCCATTTTCTTTCAATGCGACGACGGCATCCTTTAACAATTCCACATTAACTGGATCTAACCCACTAAAAGGCTCATCAAATATTAATAATTTGGGTTTATGTACCACAGCGGCAATGAATTGAATCTTCTGTTGGTTTCCCTTTGAAAGCTCTTCCACTTTTTTATTCTCATACTCAGGAATTTTAAAGCGCTCAAGCCAGGATTTTAATTCAATTACAGCATCACTCTTTTTCATTCCTCTTAATCTTGCTAAATAGACGATTTGCTCGCGGACTTTTAGCTTGGGGTACAAGCCTCTTTCTTCTGGAAGGTAGCCGACCAAGTGGCTTGTGGAATAATCAATTGGTTTATCATCCCAGGTGATTCTCCCACCGTAACTATCAAGCAAGCCTAATATCATTCGGAAGGTTGTCGTTTTTCCAGCACCATTTGCTCCTAAAAAGCCAAACATTTCCTTTTCTGGAATGGTTAATGATAAATTGTCAACAGCTGTAAATTGTCCGAATCTTTTGGTAACATGTTCCAGTTTTAGAACCATTTGTGTATCACTCCTCTCCTTTATATTTACGAATATACCACATAATGGTTTCATTTTATTTTTGCACAATTTAATGAATTGTGTGAAAATATATAGTAACAAATTAATCTAAAGGGGCTTGTGTGATGAAAACTTATAAATTAACGGCCTTTGAAACGAATGGTGAAAAAATTTTAGATGAATCCTTCAATGCAGATCATGATGTGGCAGCGAAAGAATTAGGTGAAAAGCTGTTATCCGAAAAAAACTTAGTCGAAAAAACTCATCGCTGCACATCACCGAGCGGTAAACTATTACTCTTCCATTCCTAAGAAAAGCGCAAGCACCCGTTTAGCGGACGAAAGTCCTTTCGCGTTTCGACTAAGATAAAGGAAACAAGGGAGAGCGATTCGTCTCAGGTGTTGACTTATCGAAAGGAGAAGAGCGAAGTACACTTGCAATACGGGCGCTGGACATTTATCGAAGTTCAATGATATAAATTCTGATAGCAGAAAAAAAACAAAGAAGACCAGCTTCTTTGTTTTTTATTTTCCAATAAAATTTGGCTGTCTTTTTTCGATAAATGCCTTAATTCCTTCTTTGTGGTCAATCGTTTGGCGCATTTTTTGTTGGGACTGTTTTTCCAATTCTAAGATTTTCAGTAACTGCGGGCGGTTCATATCTGCTAATATTTTTTTTGTTTTTATCATTGCCTGTACAGGTCTGCCTAACCAATCAGCGATTCGCTCATCTACTGTCTCCTGAAGCTCTCCACCGGCTACTTCTTGGATTAACCCTGATTCCAGCGCCTCATCGGGTCCCATCATTTTCCCATCCCAGATTACTTGCTTCGCTTTCGTTTCACCTAATCTTTTTTCTAAAAAGAAATGGGCTCCACCATCTGGAATCAAACCGATTCCAATAAAATTCATTGCAAGTTTGCTTGTTTTATCAGCGATGATATAGTCCGTTGCTAACGCTAGGGAAAATCCTAATCCTGCGGCTGCGCCTGATACAGCGCTAATAGTTAGTTTAGGAATGCTATAAAGCGTAATTATTAATTCGCTAATACAATCCATGACAGGAAAAAAATCATTTTGGTTCATGTTTGAAAGCATTGTTTTAATATCGCCTCCTGCTGAAAAGGCTCTTCCTCTCCCCGTTAACACTACAATATCAATTTCATCAGATTCACTAATTTCTTTTAGTTTGTAGGCAAGACCTTTAATCAACTCAATATCCATTGCGTTTAAAGCTTCAGGTCTGTTCATTTCTATGGTTGCAACGCGACCATTCACTTTTACATTCACCTTATCCGTTACAGAATTTATCAACACTCGGAAACGCCCCCCATGTTTTTCTCACTTCCATAATAGTTGGAAATACAGGAATTAGAAAATAAATGTTTTCTAAATATAGTGAATTTTCTCTCCACCTTAAATACTACTTTATCACGACTAAAAGGACAAGGAAATTATCCCTTGTCCTCGTTGCTTTTAAACCTTTGGAAGTACCTCTTTTTGCACCTGATCCCGTAAGGTCCTCTTCAGGAATTTTCCAACGGAGGTCTTTGGAATTTCATCCAGGAATATCATATCATCTGGAATCCACCATTTTGCAAATTGAGGTTTTAAAAAGTCTAACAGTTCTTCTTTCGCTGTTTTCCCCCGGTAAGCTTCTTTTAAAACAACACAAGCGATTGGACGTTCCTGCCATTGTTCATGTGGAACGGCAACAACCGCCGCTTCAAATACGGCATCGTGCGCCATCAATGCATTTTCTAAATCAACTGACGATATCCACTCACCACCACTTTTAATTAAATCCTTGGTGCGGTCGACAATCTTTACAAACCCTTCTTCATCTATCGTGACCACATCTCCTGTGTAGAGCCAGCCATCACGGAATGCATCTGCAGTCCGCTCATCCTTATAGTACTCAGAGGCAATCCATGGTCCTCTAATACACAATTCCCCCATCTCTGTTCCGTCCCATTCGACCTCTCCATCCTTACCAACTACTTTTAAATCTAAGCCAGGGACAAGTATGCCCTGTTTCGCTCGTAGGTCCAGTTTTTCCTCAGCACCCAACTTTTCCTGGTAGCTTTTTAAATTGGAAATGACAACAAGTGGACTTGTTTCTGTCATTCCATAGGCATGCATGAATGGAATATTATGACGTTGTTCGAAGGCCTTAATCATTCCTCTTGGAGCAGCAGACCCTCCGCATAAAACACCTCTTAAACTGCTCATGTCATATGTGCCTTTATCAAGTTCGTTTAGCAATCCAAGCCAGATAGTTGGTACGCCAGCCGTTATCGTCACTCGTTCTTGTTCAATGAGTTCGGCAAGTAATTTTGGCGTAAAATATGGTCCCGGTAATACTAAGGAAGTACCAAACCAAACAGCCGCAAACGGCATTCCCCATGCGTTAGCATGGAACATTGGCACAACAGGGAGTGCAATGTCCTTTTCACTCATAGCCGCGCTGTCCGCAAGACCTAATGCCATACTGTGAAGAACGATGCCTCGATGTGAATAAACAACACCTTTAGGATTACCCGTGGTTGCTGAGGTATAACACATTCCAGCCGCGTCATTTTCCTCAATATCATCAGGGTATTGAAATGTTGGATTTGCATTAGATAATAGTTTTTCATAATGGTAGACAGGGGAGAGGGTTGTTTCAGGAAGCTCTTTTTCATCAGTCATGATGATAAATGCTTTAACGGTTTTTAATTTATCGGAACATTTTTCGAGCAACGGGAGTATGTCGGCATCAACAAGGAGAACCTTATCCTCTGCATGATTGATAATATAGGAAATATGCTGGGGTGATAGGCGGATGTTAATAGTATGTAAAACAGCGCCCATACATGGAATAGCAAAATATGCTTCTAAGTGGCGGTGATGGTTCCAAGCCATTGTCCCGACCCGTTCACCTTTTTCCACTCCTAATTTTGCAAGGCTATCGGCAAGCCTTCTAGTTCTTTCGGCGATTTGTTTATAAGTGAATCTGTGAATCCCACTTTCCGTTCTTGATACCACCTGTTTCTTCGGAAAATACTTTTCAGCCCTTTCGATCATCTGTGTCATCGTTAAAGGTGTTTGCATCATCATTTTTTAAATCCCCTCCATTAATGTTTTCATTTAACTACCCATAGAATTCTATGGGGCAATCCCCTTATTCATTCGACATTTCTATAGGATTATCCTTTATTAAGAACAGTAAATCCACTGCATATATATCCATCAATTTTTATAGATATATTGTTTTATTCCCTAATAAAAAATAAAGCCCCCGCTGTAATTTAAGCAGGAGAGCCTTATCCTAAGATTAGGTTTATTTAGACTATCTTTCGAGATCATTTTTTTATTATTTTCATCTTTCGTAAAAACTCTATTGGCTGTTGCTTTCGGAAGTGTTCCATCACCATATAGGCAACACCTTGCTCATTTTCCGACCGTGTAACCCAGTCTGAAGCTCTCTTTACTTTAAAATCGGCATTCCACATCGAAACGCCAAGTCCTACTGCTTCAATCGAGGGAATATCATCAAGGCCATCACCAATATAGACCATTTCTTTTCTGTTGATCCCAAGATGGTTCCCCAGGTACGTTAAAGCGGTTAACTTTGAAACGCCAGTTGGCACAATATCTAAACGTAGGGGGTCAAGTTCAATTATATCAATCTCTGTAAACATTTTACCAATTGCTTCTTTCGCATCTTTCAGGTCGCTCTTCTCCTCAAAATAAACCTCAATCTTTGGTGGTGAAACAGGCTGATCATGTAAATATTCAGTTAGCGAAGTAACAAATTGCTGGGAATAGAAAACAGGGTCTCCCGAGGTAAAAATAGTTTTTGCCAACATATTATTATTTAGTTTCAACTTATTAGCTAATGAAAATTGTTCATGGACGAGGCGGATTTGGCATGGCAATGCCTCAAGGAAGCTAACGGTATCATAGGTAATGTTCTCATTTATTC
>JAIMAD010000138.1 GCA_023512145.1 Bacillus sp. (in: firmicutes)
CGCTCAAGCCGACCAATCAGTCGCCGTATAACCGCCACCGGAAATGAGGAGTTGAGCAGTAAAAACATGGAAAACGATCTCCAACACTTTCGTTCCGCCTATCTGAAGTAGGTTTTTATAGGGTTACTGGCAGGTAAAATGGAAAATATTAAAATCGTAGAAAATGGTGTGGAAGCAAGAGTAGAAATTGAACAATTCTTATTAAAAGGATTCACGCATGATGAAATCTATTTATTGGCGCATGATAAAAGGCGATCTGAAGATCTAACTGATAGTCTGGGTGTTGATGAGATTGGTTTAGCCCAGCAAGGTATTTTTAATTCAATTGGAAATGTATTTCGGTCGCGTGGAGATGAACTCCGTTCTAAGCTTGCGTCACTTGGATTATCTGATGCAGAGGCCGAGCGGCATGAAGCAGAGATGGACAAGGGACGAGTCGTGTTGGTTGCATCAAAATTTGTCTAAAAACAAATGTAGATCGTTGGTTCACCTTAAGGTCTAGACAAGCTCAGATAAGTTAGTAGGAGCGGGACAATCATAAAACAACAGTATGAAAAATAGCATATACACAGGGATGAAGCATATATCCCTGTGTTTAATTAGTTGAAAACGAATTGTGAGGAATAAGTATCAGTAATAAACTAAACTACCGAGTAGCTAACAAAAATCGGTGTGTCGAAGCTTAAATAAACATATTGCTTGGATTTATAACGTTATTTTAGTATGATTATGTTAGTAGTTTCACAAACTGTGTTTCGGCATATCAAAGATGGAGTTTAGGCAAAAGGGCATCGTAATTAACAGATAAATGGGAGAAATATTACCATTGCCTTTCATTATTTTAAGGTAGAAACTTTCCAGACTTTCATACGTCTATGTGATAATTAATCACAAATTTAAGAGGGAGGATAATTTATGGGTGATTTCGGGCAAATAGCTTTGTTCAGCATTCTGTCACATTTGCTGTTTATTACCGTTTCATGGTGGGCATTGCAAGCGATTCGCATAGATAAGTTACTAAAGCCAAACCACGTTTTTCAGGCGCGCTTACTTTACATATTATTAGCGATTTTTGTTGGTTCAGCTGTTAGTAATTTTTTCCTTGATTACCTCCAATGGTCACAACAACTGACTCAAATTTTTGAATAAAGGTAATTGGTAAATATTTAGGTCTTCTTACATGTTTCTTTTTGTTGAGATATTGAGTACAATCAAGTTTGTGTGGAAAAATAACGTAATCTTCCCAAATGTGACGATTTTCTGTTTATTTTGGATGATGCGTAATGAAGATATGACATTTTCGGCATGAAATCGACCTAAAGTCGATCGTGCGTGGCCTTTGCTCTCCTTCTGGGCGTATTATTTGGATATTGTCTAAAAGTGACGACATTTCCCAAGTATGCTAACCCTCTACCTGGTAACAATGGTAGTAAGGGGGAGTAGAGATGAAGAGAAAAGGTAAGATCTTTTTAGGTGTAACGGCGATTATTGGTTTTATCCTGGTTGTTATTGGGAACCAAACAATTGAAGCACAGGGCGGAAATGACTCTAGTTTTCCTGGCGCCCAAGATTTAGCGAAAATCGGCGCTGTATTACAAGGCGAAGATATTTTGCTCAATGAATGGTCTTTTTATGCACGAGAACAGATTTCCGGCATGAAAAGTGTGCAAGAGGTTCAGGAATATGCTGAGGTACTTCAACAAAAGTTTCCCGATTGGTCGTGGAAGGTAACAAATACCAGCCAAAAATGGGAAGTAACAGCAATCTCTCCAACATCTATTTACCACAACGAAAAGCTTCAAATTATGGCAACCCACACAAAACAACCTGTTCAGGCGTATATAATATATAGTGTCAGTGGTGAAGAATGGAGCAAACGCTCTGAGACCTTTTTCACTACCGTTCAATTTAAAAATAGGCTGTTCGACATATTTCAGGGAAATCCAACAATTTTCTCTTGTATGAAAGGTGTAGTCGGTGATAAGATTGAACAGGCTTTACCAATTACAGTTAGAAACTTACTGTCTGTTTTTCATGCAGACGAAATCGAAGCGTTAAAAGAGGAGACATTCATGTCTGTTTCGGCGCAATCGCCGATGGTTACAGGCTCCATTGAAAATCAAAAAGATAACATGAATTTACAAATTGGGATACGCTCCGAGGGATTGGGCACTAAGACTACCATAGTAGTTGGCACACCAATCATAACGATTGAATATTAATATAGAGAAAATGGACGCGGAGGGGAATACTCTTGGAAAAGATCATCGTCCGTGGCGGACAAAGGCTTTACGGATCAGTAAAAGTTGACGGCGCAAAAAATGCCGTTCTGCCTGTTCTCGCTGCAGCGTTATTAGCAAGTGATGGAAAAAGTGTGATACGTAATGTACCAACACTCTCCGATGTATATACAATTAATGAAGTTTTACGCAGTTTAAATGCTGAAGTATCTTTTGAACACAATACAGTGGTAGTTGAAGCATCTAGAGTGTTAAAAGATGAAGCACCGTTCGAGTACGTTCGAAAAATGCGTGCGTCTGTGCTTGTTATGGGCTCGTTACTTGCCCGTAATGGCCGTGCACGGGTCGCCCTTCCAGGTGGCTGTGCGATTGGATCTCGACCTATCGATCAGCATCTTAAAGGCTTTGAAGCCATGGGTGCTTCTGTAAAGGTAGGAAATGGCTTTATCGATGCGAAGGTTGACGGACGCTTAAGAGGGGCAAAGATATATTTGGACTTCCCAAGTGTTGGTGCCACCGAAAACATCATGATGGCTGCAACGCTTGCCGTAGGTACAACCATCATTGAAAACGTCGCAAAAGAACCAGAAATTGTCGATCTTGCCAATTTCCTAAACAAAATGGGCGCGAAAGTAAGAGGCGCTGGAACTGGTACAATTCGGATTGATGGTGTCAATGTATTATTTGGTTGTGAACATTCAATTATTCCTGACCGAATCGAAGCAGGTACCTTCATGGTTGCTGCCGCGATTACGGGCGGAAATGTGTTTGTCGAAGGAGCGATTCCTGAACACTTATCATCCCTTATTGCAAAAATGGCGGAAATGGGTGTTGAGATTGTTGAGGAAGCAGATGGTATTCGTGTCATCGGTTCTGACAAAAAGTTAAAAGCGGTGGACATCAAAACGATGCCGCATCCAGGCTTCCCAACCGATATGCAATCACAAATGATGGCTTTATTGCTACGTGCAGAAGGCACATCAATGATAACTGAAACCGTATTTGAAAACCGGTTTATGCATGTTGAAGAATTCCGTCGCATGAATGCGGATATCAAAATTGAAGGCCGTTCTGTAATTTTAAATGGTTCTGCAAATTTACAGGGTGCAGAAGTGTCGGCAACAGACCTTCGAGCTGCCGCATCCCTTGTCTTGACAGGGCTCGTTTCTGAAGGTGTCACGCGTGTTACTGAGTTAATCCACTTAGACCGTGGTTACGTCAACTTCCATGGCAAGCTGGCAGGACTAGGCGCAGACATCGAACGTGTCTTAGAAGTAGAAGAAATCTATACAGAAGTCAATAGTTTAATCACTGATATGAATGCTTAAGAAATAATAGGGGAAACCGAAGAGTAGTATGGTTGTCTGACATCAGACAAACTTACACTTCGGTTTTTTTTTGTGTTTAGTGGGAGTGTATATCGAATAGTGACATACTAGTCTGTGGTAGTGACATAAGGTAAAATGACTATCAAATAATATCTTAATTTGATAGTCATTTTTTTGTTGTTATAACTTGAAAGATAGACTCGTTGGCTGTTGAAACATAAACAAAAATAACTAATCTAAGGTGAATGACTGCGGAAACCAAGGTCCAGAAATGATTCTAACGTAGATTCTAGAGTCAACATGATATAGATATTAATGTAATAGACAAAAACACCACCATTGAAAGTTACTAGCTTAATAGATTGGGATAAATTAAAAAATAAATCAAAATAATATATTGGTTTTCCTTCACATCGTCCAAGAAGAAATTGGTTTTACCTAATTCTAATGATTTAGGTAAAACGATCAACCATTTTCTTTTAATAAAAAGATCTGTAATAAAAGCTTGTCCGCTCCCATATGTATGAATTAAGGCCGCAACCCTCAGTGGTGGTGGTTGTAAATTTTTTCGTACTGGAGGCACTTTCATGAAAATAATCAAACCAATCCTCGTACTAGTATCACTCCTCATCGCCCTGACGATAATTATACCGGCTGTGCTTGTCTTGCCGTTTTCGGATGAGCATTTAGTTAGTGGAAAGTTAGGCGAAAATTTAGCAGGGGTCCCACCGGAAGATGAACTAACGGCGGTGGCGGATTCCGAGGTTGAAGTAGCTGTATTTCGTTCCTCCAAGTCGAAAATCGAGAATGTTCTATTGGAAGATTACCTTGTGGGTGTGGTGGCTTCGGAAATGCCCGCAGAGTTTAATGAGGAAGCACTGAAGGCCCAGGCTTTAACGGCGCGAACGTATATTGTGAAGAAGTTGTTGAGTAAAGACGATATCGGTGTTCCAGAAGGCGCACAGGTGACAGACACCCAAATTCATCAGGTTTACAAAAGTGATGACGAGCTGCGGACAGGATGGGGTGTGAGCTATGACTGGAAAAAGAAGAAGGTTTTAGCGGCAGTAAGGGCGACCAGTGGGAAAATTTTGACTTACAATGGCGAGGCAATCACAGCGACTTTCTTCTCAACAAGCAATGGCTACACGGAAAACTCCGAGGATTATTGGCCAGGTAACATCCCGTATTTACGTAGTGTATCAAGTCCGTGGGATAAAAATTCTCCGAAATTTAGTAGTCAAAAGGTAATGACGGTAAAGTCCTTTGAAGCAAGACTAGGTGTTAATCTTGGCTCGGGATCAACAATCGGTAAGATTATCGAACTCACTGAGGGGAAACGTGTTAGCAAGGTGGACTTTAACGGGAAGCTACTATCCGGTAAGGATATTCGCGAGAAGCTTGAGCTAAGGTCGTCTGACTTTGTATGGGAACGAAAGGGATCGAACATCGTGATCACAACAAAGGGCTTCGGGCATGGCGTAGGGATGAGCCAGTACGGCGCGAACGGTATGGCGGAGGAAGGGAAGAATTATCAGGAGATAGTCAAGCACTATTACCAGGGTGTAGAGATTACCTCAGCTGAAAGCATGATGGCGACGATCACGGCGCAGAAGTAGTTGAGCGCAAAAGGGCTGGCCTTTTGTGCGGGTGAATCGGGGCGAGTGGCAGAAAAATAGTTAAAGTGGCAGATAAAAATGAAAATTGGCAGATAAGATGCTCAATTTGGCAGATAAATCAGGGATTACATCAAATAGGCCCCCTGATATAAGAATTGCACTAAAAAACACGTTCTATCTCTTTAAATAGGGAAAAACAGTTACCTGAGCCAGGCAGACCGTCTGGTTTTTTGGGCGAATCGGGGCGAGTGGCAGATAAAGTAGTCAAAGTGGCAGATAAAAATCAAAAGTGGCAGATAAAATTTGAAATCGGCAGATAAGATGCTCAATTTGGCAGATAAATCAGGGATTACATCAAATAGGTAATTTAAAAAGGGGTCAATATATAAGAATTGCACTAAAAAACACGCGTTATCTCTTTAAATAGGGAAAAACAGTTACCTGAGCCAGGTAGACCGCCTGGCTTTTTGGGCGAATCGTGGCGAGTGGCAGATAAAGTAGTTAAAGTGGCAGATAAATCAGGGATTACATCAAATAGGTAATTTAAAAAGGGGTCCTTATATAAGAATTGCATTAAAAACATGTGCTATCTCTTTAAATAGGGAAAAACAGTTACCTGAGCCAGGTAGACCGCCTGGCTTTTTGGGCGAATCGGGGCGAGTGGCAGATAAAACTCAATGCTAGCTATCTAAAAGGCAGGGAAATAAATATAAAAATTCACTCGATTTTTGAAGGATTATAAGCTAGATAGGGAGAAATAGTAAAAAAACAGAAAGGGATGGTGTGATTGTTTGCAAAAGAATGTGCAATTTCAAAGAGAATTAAAAAATATGAGGCGATGGACCGAAGATTAGATTGTAATCATCTAATACGACCCGATCTACTTGCCGAATACAAAAATTGGCTGGCCGGGTATCGTGGTGAGAAATCAGTTGCCTTTTACTTGAGCATGCTTTCCGATTCAAAATATCTTATTTTTCATGATCTCCGACTTAAGTTAGGGAAATACTACTTCCAAATTGACTTTCTTCTTCTATCCTCTACATTTAACTTAGTTCTGGAAGTCAAAAATCGGATTGGGGAATACCGCTTCGAAAAAAACCAAAATCAAACGACTTTAAAAAGTAATGGTATAGAGAAAAGAATTAAAAATCCTGTTTTACAAGCAAAACTGCAGGCCAAGAAACTTAAAAAGTGGCTGAAGAAATACAATTGTCCGGAAGTTCCGATTTACTATCTATTCGTAAATAGTAACGAAAAAGCGATAATCAGAATTGAACCCGGAAACGAACAAATCAATCAATATATTTGTCATAGTGAAGCCTTAGTTGAGAGAATTGACCAACTAGCAAATTTTTACAAAACGGAAATACTAAATGCGTCAGAGTTAAGAAAAATAAAACGCCTTCTCCTCGCACACCACACGCCTGACGATCCTGACCTACTCCACCATTTCAATCTTTCAGCAAAACATATCACTCCAGGGGTTCAATGCCAAGAATGTGGTTGTCTGCCGATGAAGTATCATTACGGTACATGGAGCTGTTCGATCTGTAAACACAAATCAAAAATAGCTCATTACCAAGCAATCGAAGATTATTTCCTTTTAGTTAAACCGACGATTTCAAACTCGGAGTTGCGTCAATTTCTCCAGATAAAATCACCGAAAAGCGCAAATACAATCCTTCATACACTTAACTTTTCCTATTCAGGTACCAATAAGAATAGAGTTTATTTTTTAGAAAAACAACAGTTAGATTTTTTGAACCCACCTAAGCATCCTCCCAAGCCGAGCAAATCTCCCTTTAAACAACGCCCCACTGATAAAATAAAAACAAACTAGGATTCCTGTGAAGTCCTTAACAAGGTCAAATAATGATGCTGAGCGGTATGAATAGAAAGACTGGTGGATTTCGTCGCTGATGCCGTAGAAGGCCGCAAATAAGGCACAGGTTATGTTCAAAATCGGTGTAAAGGCACGAGTGCGTGTTAATAGGGCTAGAACTAGCAAAACATATAAAATTGCAAACTCTATTAGATGTAAGGATTCCTTGATGGTCCGGTCAATCGATGAATTGGGGAGCTCGACAAACTGGTTGGAGGGCAGGCTTGACATAATCCAAACAGCTACCATATAGGCAAGCGGCAGTAAGCGCAAAACCCATTTAAAGACTTTCATAAAAAGCACTCCTCTTCCTTTTTTAAAAAATAAATGCATAAAAATATCACAACTGTCGAAAAATAAGTTTTAATTTTTTTTTTGACTAGTGTATATAATTCTACTTATCTGTTCAGAATGATTGCTGAGGTGATGAAAATGAGAGAGGAAGAAAACAAACGATCTTCTCAAAGTTCCAGCATAAAACGCTTTTTCCAAAAGCGTTGGGTATATCCAGCCATTTACATTGCAAGTGCAGCACTCATTTTGACCGCAGTTCTTTGGTATCAAACGAGCGACAGTGCGACAGACACAGACAAATACGATTACAAATCAACGGATATTGCCGGTAAAAAGAACGAAACACCAGCAATTGAAGTGAGTAAGGCATTTGAAAACTTCAAAATGCCAATGACAAACGGTGCTGAAGCTGTCGTGAAAATGAAATTCTATGATTTCAATGGAAAAGCAGAAGATCAGGAAGCGGCATTGGTATTTTACAACAATATGTACCAGCCAAATACTGGTATTGACGTCACCACGAAAGACGGTGAATCGTTCGATGTTGTTGCATCATTAAGCGGTACTGTTACACGTGTTGAGGAAGATGCGGTCCTTGGAAATGTCATTGAAATTGAACACGCTGAAGGTATTGTAACACAATATCAATCGGTTAAAGAGATAAAGATCAAGGTTGGCGACGAAGTCAAACAAGGACAAGCACTTGCCAAGGCTGGACAAAGCTTGTTCAATGAAAAAGCTGGAACACATGTACATTTTGAAATCCGTAAAGACGGTGTTGCTGTAAACCCAGCGGACTATTTTAACAAGTCGTTGAGCACTTTACAGGAAGAAACACTTTCGGAGGACAAAACAAACGATTCAATGGAAACTCCATCGTTGAAGGACGAAGAAAAACGGATGGAAGACCCATCTTCTGAAGAGTTGAAGGAAGAAAATCATGAAGACCCTGCTTCCAAAGAAGACGAATCGTCTACATCAACAGAAAATGTAAACTCATAATAACGCACCAAAGGGGAAGGGGAAAACTTTCCTCTTTTTTTTGCGTTAAAAAATAGTTCACTCCAAGTTGCGTATCAGGTACCATTTTAGATATCTTCACTCTTTAAATAGTGGTGGTGTCAGGCATTTTTGTCTAATTACTGTTAAAATAGTATTATAGGTGATAGGCACCAAGGTTATCAAAAGGAGTGATTTTTGTTGAAAAAATTTGTAGGTATGATGTTTCTGCTGCTAGTTGTGTTTCTTGCTGGCTGTAATAAAGAACCAACGCCCCAGGAGAGATTCTCGGAATACATTGGTCTATGGAATCAGCAAAAGTTTGAGAAGATGTATGATTACCTAACAGTGGATGCAAAAAAGAACATTAGCAAGGAAGATTTTACAAGCCGCTATCAAAAAATCTACGAAGATCTGCAAATTACTGACCTCAAGATAGACTTCAAGCAACCAAAAGAGGATAAACAGGCTGAAGAAGAACAAGCCAGTTACTCTTTTAACGCTAAAATGGACAGCATTGCTGGAGCGATTGGGTTCACCCAAGAAGCTCAGTTGTTAAAGGAAAAAAGGGACAAAAAAGAGAACTGGTATGTAGACTGGAATACTGAATTTATTTTTCCAAAAATGGAGGAAGGCGACACAATCGGACTAAGCACGATAACACCCCAAAGAGGAGAAATTGTTGATCGTAATGGCACCGGGCTGGCGATAAATGGTCAGGTGTATGAGGTTGGCGTGGTTGCGGGGCAAATGAACGAACAAGTAATGGAGCCGTTATCGGCCCTCTTAAAAATGAGCCCTGAGCAGATTAACAAGGCGCTCGGAGCGGGCTGGGTGAAGCCGGAGCTGTTTGTGCCGCTGAAAAAGGTGTCGATGCTAGACGAGGAGCGAATTGCCCAGTTGATTACACTCGATCCAGTGCAAACGAAGAAGGTAGGGGCGCGCATCTATCCTTATGAACAGGCAGCGGCCCAGTTGATCGGTTATGTCGGCGCGATTTCGGCGGACGAGCTGGAAGTGCGCAAGGATAAGGGTTACACTGCTCAAGATGTGATTGGAAAAAGAGGGCTCGAACAGGTGTATGATGAGCAGTTGAAGGGCAAAAGTGGTGTGAAAATCACGATTAAGAAGAAGGATGGTGCAGTCGACTTGCTCGCTGAAAAACCTGTCGAGGATGGACAGACTATCAAACTGACCGTTGATGCGGATTTGCAGGCGGGGATATTTGCTGAGCTTACTGGGGAAGCGGGCACGGCGGCGGCGCTGAATCCGATAACCGGTGAAACGCTGGCCCTCGTTAGCAGTCCTTCGTTTGACCCGAACCAAGCCACACTAGGCATGTCCGCGGACGAGTGGAAGGCATTGCAGGACGATCCAAAGCAGCCGCTCGCAACACGCTTTAAACAGTCATATGCACCGGGCTCGGTGATGAAGCCGATTACTGCTTCTGTCGGTTTGACGAGTGGGGCGATTACCCCGGAGTTGTCGCTAGAAATCCTTGGGCC
>JAIMAD010000139.1 GCA_023512145.1 Bacillus sp. (in: firmicutes)
CTAATTGTACTCATTTTCATTGCGATAATAGTATTTTTTATCTATATTAAAAAAAATAAAAAAACTAAATATTACTTAGATTACGCCCTATTAAAAATGCCGATTTTCGGCAATATGATGCAAAAAGCTGTCTTAGCGCGGATGATGAGAACACTTAGTACCTTATTTGCAAGTTCTGTGCCAATTCTTCAAGCGATGTCGATCGTTGAAAAAGTGGTTGAAAATGAAGTTATTTCTAAGGTTATCCGTGAATCGCGTGACTCACTCGAAAAAGGCCGTTCCATGACAGAGCCAATGACAAGTCACTGGGCCTTCCCACCACTTGTCACCCAGATGATTTCGATTGGTGAGGGAACAGGTGCGTTAGATGCGATGTTATCAAAAATTGCGGAATTTTATGAAAAAGAAGTCGAGCAAAGTACTGATAGACTTAAAGCATTAATAGAGCCAATTATGATCGTCCTATTGGCAGGGGTTGTTGGTGTCATTGTCCTTTCAATAATGATGCCGATGTTTGCTATGTTTGATCAAATGAGTTAAGAAACAATAAAATACCGAATACTACAAAAATGTCAACAAGTTGACAAGATATGCCAAAAAACATCTTTTCATTAGTTTACGTTTATTGTATACTCATGGAGAAATACTAATAGGTTAAAAGATTCAGGAGGAGATGGAAAAATGATTAATACTTTACGGTTAAAACTCAAAGAACAAAAAGGTTTTACGTTGATTGAATTATTGGCAGTTATTGTTATTTTGGGGATTATTATGGCGATTGCGGTTCCAGCGATTTCAAATGTTATGAACAAATCGGAAGTAAAGGCACAGGCTCAAGAAGGTGTACAAATCATAAATGCTGCAAAGATGTATGTAGCTAACGAATCAGATGCAGTAAAGGATGCTGGAGGTGGTACCTATGTTTCTAGTACTGGGCTAGGAACATTAGATAAGGCCCAATTAGAGGTATATCTAGATCGTTATGATGCTACAACTGACTTTGAAGTTATTATATCAGCAGGTGCTGCTTCATCAGGTAAATACACTTTTACATTAAAAAATCACCCTGCTGCAGGAACTGCTGCTACGGCTGAAATATCTGAAGCCAATCTTATAATTAAAGCTAAGTAATGATTTCCAGTCTACTATTTATTTATGGTCTACTCCTAGGCTCCTTTTTTAATGTAGTCGGCCTAAGAGTTCCATTAAAAAAATCAATTGTCGCCCCACGTTCGGCTTGTCCGACATGTGGGCATCAATTAAAACCATATGAACTTATACCAGTATTATCTTTTTTGCTTCAAGGGGGGAAATGCCGCGGCTGTCAGTCGCGGATTTCTCCAATTTATCCAACTATGGAATTATTAACGGGTATTCTATTTGTAACAGCACCACTAGTTATTGGCTGGTCTGGAGAAGTAGTTGTTGCCTTAACACTAATCTCACTGTTTATGATAATCATTGTTTCAGATATTAACTATATGATCATCCCTGATAAAATTCTGATCTGGTTTGCAGGGATTTTTTTATTGGAACGAATTTTTTTGCCGTTAACACCATGGTGGGACAGCCTTCTTGGTGCAGCCACTGGTTTCATACTCCTACTAGTCATCGCTCTCGTTAGCAAAGGCGGGATGGGCTTTGGCGATGTCAAACTGTACGCGTTACTTGGTTTTGTTTTAGGTTTTAAGCTTGTGCTATTATCATTTTTTCTTTCAACATTATACGGTGCTGTTATTGGTGGATTAGCGCTTCTTTTCAGGATAGTAAAAAGACGGCAGCCGATACCATTTGTCCCATTTATTGTCGCAGGTACGTTGACTTCCTATTATTGGGGAGCAGAGATTATCAATTTATATTTACAGTTTCTTAATCATGGATTATAAGTAAGGGGTTATCGATATGGCATTTTCTCTCTTTTCTTCTAAAAATCGAATAATCAACTTGATAGTAAATGACCATTCCATTCGTTTTCTTGAATTAAAACAAGCGACCCCCCCTGTTGCCCAAAGATGGAGTGAACGTTTTCTTCCGCCGGGAATAATCAGTGATGGAAAAATCACAGATATTGATACCTTTGCAAATATTTTGGAGGAATGTATCGATGAATGGAAGATTCTTAGACGCGAGGTTCGTTTCCTAGTACCTGATCAACTTGTCATCATCCGAAAAGTTTCGATTCCAGCAGAAATCCAGGATGATGAATTGAAAGGGTATTTGTACTTAGAGCTTGGTTCAACGATCCATTTACCGTTTGAAGAACCGATCTTTGATTATTATCCACTAACAAATAACGGAAAAACAAAGGATCTTCTCTTATTTGCGGCCCCAGAACAGCATGTGATGGAATATGCGAATTTATTTTCAAAGTTAAAGCTAATTCCTGTTGCAGCCGACATTTCACCGCTCGCCTTGTATCGGTTATATTACCAACTTGACAAAGCAAATAAAAACGAAGTTCTTTTTACCGTCCAATTTGATCTGACGGGTGTGAATTTGTGTATTTTCGAAGAAAGTGTTCCACTTGTCATGCGTCATTTCCCATTAGCTTTTAATATCGAACAATGGGAAATAAAACAGGATTTGTCCAACATGTTAATATACAAATATATCGGTAATGAAGATGAGTTGGTCATCCAATTTGAAGATATCTTTAAAGAAATTAATAAGCTCCTAGATTTTTATCGATATTCGCTAAACAATGAGAAAAAGGACATTACGAAGTTTCTCTTAAATGGTGATCATCCAATGCTCCAAGCCATCGCAGATGAAATGAACGATCGTTTTGATGTTCCTAATGAATTGCTTGCAATTGACAGTGAAGCGAATGGAAAAACCGACAGTGTCCCGGCTAATCTTTTACTATCTTTAGGTCTCGCTTTAAAAGAGGTGCAATAATGTTAGTAGAAATTAACCTGCTTCCCCAAAAAGAATCAAAAAAAACCAGCTTTTTATTCATTTTATCAGGTTTACTGGTACTTATTATCCTTCTTAGCGTTTTCTATTTTTGGCAAACGCAATCGTTAAAAAATGAGAACACTTCATTAGATAAACAGATTACGATGACCAAAAAAATCACCGATAAAAAAAATAAACAGAGCGAAACAGTTGAATCAGTTAGTTCTGTTACTCAACTAAAAAATGCGATTGTCTGGGCAAATGATTATCCTATTCAAACGATTCCAGTTATGCAACATTTGACATCGTTATTACCAGAGCGTGGTTTTATTCAATCCTTTGGTTATACAGAAGCTGGAACTGTTACCCTGACAGTGCAATTTGATAACGCCCGTGAGGCTGCCTACTTTTTAGATAGTCTTAACCAATCGGAATGGATTGAGGAAGCAAGTCTGAGTTCATTAGCGGCAACAGAAACTGAAACCACTGCTTCTAACACAACAGGAGCTCCTAATAACCAAAATACAACAACTGATACGAAAACAACGACAACAACGACAACAACGACAACAGAGGGAACTACATCTGATCAGAACAGCCAAACTAACACAAAAAATACTACAACGGATAATTCAACGAGCACAACAAGTAAGTATCTTCCTCGTTATACAGGTCAATTTGAAATTAACTTTAACAAAGATGAGATTAAAAGGGTTTTGAAAGAGAGCAAGGCGAATGAGGAAGGAGTGACTGGTTCATGAAGCTCCATTTCTCAAAAAGAGACAAATTTATTGTTGGGTTTGGCGCTCTTTTGTTAGTTTTACTCGTCATTTATGCTCAATTCTTTATACTATCACCACTGAAAACAGCCAAAGAGATTAAGCAGCAATCATTAAAAACCGAACAAAAACTGTTGGAGATTGTTAGTCAAAACAATGGTGATATAACAGGAAATAATACCGAAGATACGAGTTTGCTGCAGAAACAGGTGCCTGTTCAACCGCTCCAAGAACAGTTCATACTCGACTTAGAGAAGGCTGAAAATGTTTCTAATAGTAGAATTTCATCGATGGGCTTTAGTAAGGATGGTGAAGTTGCAGTAGTAGGTGAGCCAGCAACTCCAGAAGCATCAAATACTGAACAAACCAAGACTCCAGATACTAACGCAGCTGAAGCTCAAACTACGGACAATCAACCTGCAGCACCTGTTACGCCAACAGGCATGAAAAAGCTTACGGTCAGTTTAAGTGTTGAATCACCAACATATAAAGAATTAGAAAAGTTTATCGAAACATTAGAAGCATTAACACGGATTGTTGTGGTTGAGTCGATTAATTATTCAGGCGGACCAGAGATCACTAGTTTGGATCAAGAAAACCTGCCGCTAAGTTACAGTCTGACAATTTCCGCTTATTATATGCCTGAATTAGCTGATTTACAGCCACAGCTTCCGAAAATCGATACACCGCTACCCGCGAACAAAGAAAATCCATTAAGTCAATTTTCCAATTTGACAGAAGGTAATTAACATCATCGCGAACTAACAAATAATTTGACGAAATTCTAAGATAACAAGACGACAAAAGTCTTGTTATTTTTTTTTGCCTTTATGTTAGGATGGAAAAAATCACCCTCGGGAGCGAAAGGAGAACGATTAGTGGACAAGCCTAGAAAAGGCAATACAATTACTATTAAATTAAATCGCGACAAACCCATTCAAAAAGGACCAAAAAAAACTGAGTCAGAAGCTACTATTGAACCAATAGTTAAGGTGATAAAAATAAATAGAAATAATGTAGATTCGGAAGCTTTTGTGGAAACGGCGGCTGCCCAAGAATCTGTCGATGAAAGTTTTGATTGGATCATTCCTGAATCAGCTGAAAATGATATCGAGGAATTCACCATTGCGAGCAGCAAAAACACCAACAAAAGTAGCACCCAAAAATCGGTTATACCTAAATCGAAAAAGAGAAATAGTCAGCCTGTTGGATCAATTTTGCTGACAGCAACCTTTGCCATTCTGATTGGTCTTACGTTTGGTTTTATTATGCTAAAACTGGTGATCACCGGACCAAGTGATCAGGTGGTTACGGACCCGACTTTGGTCGATGAAAATGCTGCTACCGGTAGTGAAACCGGTGCTAAGAATACAACCGCTGTAACTATCAATCAATTAACTGCCTATGTTATTCAAGGTGGAGTATATACATCAAAAGACGGTGCCCAAGCATCTTCTACACAATTAACAGCAATAGGTGTTCCATCACAATCATTAGATATAAATGGCAAGGTTTACTTGTTTCTCGGTGTAGCAGGTTCGATTGAAATGGCCAAATCACTTGGCGGGCAATATAAAGACAATGGGGTTGATGAAGTTTTTGCGAAGCCGTTAGTGCTTGATGAAAAGGATATAACTGATATCACTGAAAATGAAAAAACCTTTTTAGAGGCAGTACCGAACATATATCAAACCCTGTCGCTTGCGTCATCGAGTGCACTTGTTAATAAGGCAATGCCAGAAGAATCGAGTCAAGCTTTAGCAGGCATTGAAGAACAATTAAAGGTAAATAGTCTTAAAAACGAGAAAGTAAAAAATCTCCACACAGAATTAACTGGTGCAAGTGAATTGGTAAAAGCCTTTCAAGAATCAAAGGAAACAAAAAGTCTAACAGAAGCACAACAACATTTATTAAACTTCCTTTCCCTATATTATTCAATGTAATCAATATTCGACAACCCTCGATATTTTCTGGGAAATAACTACGATATAAGGTCTGCCTGATTAAGGGAGGCTTTTTCGTGTGTCAAAAACTGCAATAAAAAGTTGCATTCGGATAATATTACAAATTTCATCAAAATTTAATTATATAAAAATTGTTTGCCACACAAATTTCTGATACCATTATGATGTATCTCCCTAATGAATGAAAAGGTCAGGTGATTGAATGCAGAACCTCATTTTAGCCTCTTCTTCTCCACGGCGAAAAGAACTTCTAGAAACTCTCCGTTTAACATTCGCGATTATCTGTAGTGAAGTTGATGAAAGTTTTGACCCAGAGCTCTCCCCGGAGGATGTAGTGATGGAGTTAGCACAACGAAAAGCACAGGCTGTTTTTACAGAAAATAAAAATGCGTTTGTGATTGGTTCGGACACGATTGTCGTTGCGAATAATCGAATCTTAGGAAAGCCAGCTGATGAGGCAGAAGCCATTTCAATGTTACAGACTCTTTCAGGTATCCAGCATGATGTGTTTACTGGTGTTTCAATTGTGTCTCCGACAAGTTCGACCCGTTTTTATGAAAAAACTGAAGTTTGGTTTTGGGAGTTAAGCGACGAAGAGATTAGGGCATATGTAAAAAGTGGTGAACCGCTTGATAAAGCAGGTGCATATGGTATTCAACAGCTTGGGAGTATGCTTGTCAAAAAAATAAATGGAGACTATTTTGCGGTTGTCGGTCTGCCTGTTGCAAGGACAATAAGGGAATTGAAAAAGGTAGGCTACCAGTTGCCATATTAAAGCTCTTTAACGTTCGTTAACTCCCACTAAAGGGAGGAAAAAAGTGTCCACAAACACATTAATGATCCGTGATTTTCCGCAAGACGAAAGGCCCCGAGAGCGTTTTATCAAACATGGCCCACAAAGCTTATCGAACCATGAACTGATTGCCATTTTGCTGCGAACAGGAACAAAGGACGAATCGGTCCTGCAATTATCTAATCGCCTGCTGACTCATTTTGAAGGTTTAAGGCTTTTAAAAGCCGCTAGCTTAGAAGAAATGACTGAAATCAAAGGGATTGGATTGGCAAAGGCCATTCAAATTCTGGCCGCAGTGGAAATAGGGCGAAGGATTGCCAACCTCAGCTATAATGATCGTTATGTCATCCGCTCCCCTGAGGATGGAGCAAAGTATCTCATGAACGATATGCGTTTTTTGTCGCAGGAACATTTTGTCTGCCTGTATTTAAACACGAAAAATCAAGTGATTCATAAACAAACTGTGTTTATCGGCAGCTTAAACGCTTCCATTGTCCACCCGCGCGAGGTGTTTCGTGAAGCATTAAAGCGCTCTGCGGCTTCGATTATTGCAGCGCATAACCATCCCAGTGGCGACCCAGCGCCGAGTCGTGAGGACATTGAAGTGACGAAGCGACTTGTCGAATGTGGGAAAATAATTGGCATCGATCTCCTCGATCATTTGATCATCGGTGAAAATAAGTTTGTGAGTTTGAAGGAAAAGGGGTATTTATAACCCTAGGTTTTTATCTGTTCGTGGGTTATAATAATGGGTATGATTTTTTAGGACTGCTTAGGATATAACTAGATAAAAAAGAATTAAAATATGATATTTATGATTACCTACCAATTGCAGTATTTGCAATTCGTTTCAGAAAGGGAGATACAACACTATGTTTGGATTTAGAGCTAGAGATCTTGGAATTGACTTGGGCACAGCAAATACCCTCGTTTATGTAAAAGGAAAAGGAATTGTTTTACGAGAGCCATCAGTTGTGGCCATGCACACGGACACAAAAAGCATCGTGGCAGTCGGAAACGATGCCAGAAATATGATTGGACGAACACCAGGGAATATTGTTGCACTTAGACCGATGAAGGATGGCGTTATCGCTGACTTTGAAACAACCGCTGCGATGATGAAATATCATATTCGCCAAGCACAAAAGGGAAAAAGCATTTTTTCGGGAAATCCATATGTAATGGTCTGTGTTCCTTCAGGGATTACGGCAGTTGAGGAAAGAGCCGTTATCGATGCCACACGCCAAGCAGGCGCTAAGGATGCCTATACTATTGAAGAGCCATTCGCTGCTGCAATTGGTGCTAACCTGCCTGTGTGGGAGCCAACTGGAAGCATGGTCGTCGATATTGGTGGTGGTACAACAGAGGTTGCCATTATTTCATTAGGTGGAATTGTGACAAGCATATCCATTCGTGTTGCTGGTGATGAAATGGACGAATCGATTATGATTTATATCCGTAAAAATTATAATTTAATGATTGGGGAACGTACTTCTGAAGCAATAAAAATGGAAATAGGTTCTGCAGGAACTCCAGAAGGCATTGACAATATGGAGATTCGCGGCCGCGATTTATTGACAGGTCTGCCTAAGACGATTGAAATAACTGCCAAAGAAATTGCCACAGCCTTAAAGGATACCGTCTTTGCGATTGTCGAAGCAGTCAAGAATACGTTAGAAAAAACACCACCAGAACTCGCAGCAGATATAATGGACCGCGGGATTGTCTTAACTGGCGGTGGCGCGCTCCTTCGTAATTTGGACAAGGTTATTAGTGAAGAAACAAACATGCCAGTCCTAATTGCCGAAAATCCACTCGATTGTGTGGCTATCGGAACAGGAAAAGCCTTAGACCACATCCATTTATTTAAAAATAAATCAAGAGACTCACGCTAAAAAGAAAAGATGTAACTCTTAGCAGCTAAAGCTAGACATAAAGATTAAAAAAAGCTGAAGCGTTTTGGAGTTGTAAAAAGACGGAGGCACTCGGAGAGCGGCTTACACTAGTCGCAAGGTTGCCTGCGTTTGCAGTTACGAATTTCAAGATACTAATACTAGCTTAACTAGAAAAATAGAGGTGTATAATCATGCCACAGTTCTTTCTGAATAAACGTCTGATTATTTTGCTTGTCAGCATCATTGTTCTGGTGGCATTGATTGGGTTTTCTTTAAGGGAGAGAAGTAAACTATCCTGGCCAGAGCAATTTGTCAAAGATACAACTGGTTGGGTTCAATCCCTGGTTTCAAAGCCTACTCATCTTGTTGCAGGCTTTTTTGAAAATCTTGGGGATTTGCAAGATACATACGGTGAGAATAAGGAATTAAAATCGCGGATTGAAAATCTTGTCAACCTTGAAGCAGAGAATCAAGGACTGAAAAAAGACAATGAAGAATTGCGTGACATTCTCGGTAAAAAAGAGACCCTGAGAGATTTTAAACCAATACCAGCTACGGTTATTGGCAGAAATCCTGATCGATGGCATGAAATGATTATTATCGACAAAGGCAAACTAAACGGCATCGAGAAAAATATGGCTGTTGTCACCGCAAACGGCCTGATTGGAAAAGTTAAAAGTGTTACTCAATTTAGTTCAACCATTCAACTTTTGAGTGCAATGGATCCAAAGAATCGAATATCAGCGGTCATCCAAGGTGGCGAAAAGCCTGTTTATGGGTTTGTTCAGGGTTTTGATGACAAACGAAAATTACTTTTACTCAAGACGATCCCATCTGGGGAAAAGGTTGAAAAAGGCCAAACGGTTATTACCTCTGGTTTAGGCGGAGTCTTCCCAAAAGGGCTGATGATTGGGAAAGTTGTCGAGGTTAATCCAGATGAGTATGGCTTAAATCAAACAGCATTAGTGAAACCAGGAGCCGACTTTTACGATATCGAAAATGTGCTTGTTATTAAAAGTTTAATGACCCAGCCAGATCCCTTAGAGCTGTCAGATGGGGAGGAGGAGGAGTTGTGAACAAATTCCTTCTTCCTCTTTTGTTTCTATTCCTGTTTATCTTAGAAAGTCTGTTTGTGCAGTTTTTGCCGGAAAAGTTGTTTGGATTTGAGCGGATATTTGTTCCACACTTCCTTTTCACGGGGCTTCTGTTTCTTACGATTTTTGTCGGAAAAAAACAGGGAATAATTTATGGTGCTATTTTCGGCCTCTTGTTTGACGTTGTTTATGTTGAAATTATCGGTATATACCTTTTCCTTTATCCAGTTGTCACCTATCTGGCCCATCGACTCATGCAGATTTTGCAAGTAAATATCATCATTGCTTTTCTCGTTTCCCTTGTTGGAATTTCGTTACTCGAAATGGGCGCATATGAAATGAATTATTTAATACATGTGACAGACCTTGATTTTAAAAGCTTTATCCATTTGCGTTTTTTCCCAACTCTGATTTTAAATGCGGTCTTTATCATCC
>JAIMAD010000140.1 GCA_023512145.1 Bacillus sp. (in: firmicutes)
GCCTTTTGAGCCAGGTGGTGCATTTTGAATGATGTCGATAAACGGAATCGTGTAAGCAAAAAGAATAAGGGCTGCAGCAATACCTAGCCATAATTTCCAGTTTTCAAATACCATTGGTGTATTTTCTTCAAGATTTTCTGCTTCAGCAACTGGGAATTCCTCTTCTCCTTTAGGAGCAAAGAAAGCAAGATTAACAAAGATGATAATCACTAAAATAATCCCAATGAATAAAATCGATCCACCAACTGCTTGAGCAACTTGATATGGAATCCATTCTAGAGCCTGCTTTGCCCCTCCGTACGTAGAGAATGCGGAACGTCTAGGCGCACCAAGCAGGCCTTGAGCATGCATCGCACCAGACATGAATACCATTCCAATTATCCAAATCCATGCCTGGATAATCGCTAATTTATTCATTGCTTTAGTTAATGTTCGTCCTGTTAAGTGCGGAACCAACCAATAAGAAATTCCAAAGAACGTTAATACAACAGATGTTGCTGCTGTTAAATGAAAGTGACCAGTTACCCAAATCGTATTATGGACTACTTGGTTCATTTGGTTTGAGGCATTGATAATACCGCCTGCACCTGCAGGAATAAATGCAGCCATTCCGATGAATGGAACGATAAAACGAGCATCACTCCATGGAAGCACTTTAAACCAGCCAAAAAGACCTGTTGCCCCTTTTGAACGGCCATATCTCTCAAATGTTGCAAACAAGGAGAAGGCGGTCATTAATGATGGAATGACAACCATGAAGGTTAAGATAACCTGTAAGAATTTCCAAGCAGGGTCAATTCCTGGTTCTGTTAATTGGTGGTGAAAACCGACCGGAATAGAGAATAGCAGGAATAAAATAAACGATAATCGTGCTAAAGAATCCGAGAAAATTTTTCCGCCAATAATTTTAGGGATAATCGCATACCAACACATATACGCGGGTAGTAACCAGAAGTAAACTAACGGATGTCCAAAATACCAGAACAAGGTGCGGCTTACTAGAACATCTACAGTGTCAACTAATCCAAGTGACCAAGGCAGTAATTGGAATAGTACTGTTGACGCAACACCCAATGTAGCGATAATCCAAAGAACAGTATTGATAACAGCCATAAAGCTCAATAATGGACTTGGTTTTCCTGGATTGTTTTTGCGCCATCTAGCATAGGTCATGATTTGTGCGGCACCATCAATCCAGCTTCCCACAATGACAAAAGTTAATCCTAAGTAAAAAATCCAATGTGCTTTAAGTGGAGCATAAAACGTATAAAGAACTGATGCTTCCTTAAGCAAGACCATGGTAGCTGCCATTAGGGTCCCAAGTAACATGATCCAAAATCCAATCCAACCGGCACGTCTTGCGGCAGGGGAATGTCCACCTGTTGTTCTGCTTACGGCGGCATATTGAAATCCCATGATAAAGAAGGTTGTTAAAACAAGCCCCATTAAGACGCCATGGACAGTTAAAATTTGATAATAATCAATTCCCCAGGGGAGCTCCCATTTGCCAGAACGGGCAAGAGTTTGTAATAGCCCCATTAATCCACCTAGAGCAAGCGCGGCGAAGGCAACATAAAAGTGTGCCATTGTAAGCAAAGCATCACGAGGGTCTACTTTTACTTTTACTTTTACTGCTTCTAAGTTAGCCATTATTTTACCACCTCAATCATTGCACTCATTAAATGGTGTCCGTCGCCACAGTACTCATTACATACGATTAAGTAATCTCCTGCTTTATCAAACGTTGTCGTATATTCGCTGACATATCCTGGTTCAAGCATCATATTAATATTTGTTCCAGCTACATTGAAGCCGTGGATGACGTCCTTTGTCGTTGCAATGACTTTCACCTTTGCCCCAAGTGGGACCTCTACTTTTGCTGGAGTGTAGGAGAAAATTTCTGCCACATATACCAACTCATAGTCCCAGTCCTTCCCTTCAACCTTATGGAGACCAGGGTTATTAAATGGTTCTAACTGATCGACCTTTTCTGAATCAATCGTAGCTAAACAACTTGGTGGCTGGTTCCCAAGATAGAATGCGCTTACGCCTATTACTGTCAAGAATACCACGAGGGCAGCAATGCCGAACGTCAACCAAATTTTTTCAAACTTATGTAAATGCATGATATTTCCCCCCTTCAATCATTAAAAACGGTCTACGAATAGGTAAAAAACGCCAGCCCATGTGGCAATAATGAAAAAACCTAATAAGAAAACAGACACTAATGTCCCTTTGAGAGAAGAGCTGTCTTCAATTTCTGTATTTTGGTTAGTTTTAATTTCCGTTTTCGCCATTTCATGTGCACTCCTTTCAGTAAATTTAAAAAAATAATAACTTCTCTACTATCATACAAAACAATTGTAAAAGTAAGATATCAAAATCGAAAGTTCACAAAATGTTCATTCCTTAGATATTCACTATGTTAATATTAAAAAATCGCTGTAACAGTGATTTATATCACGAATATAGTGGGGTAAATGTGGATGAAATGTGAACTATTATGCATTTCTTGTGATAAAAGTAACTGAATAATTCCGTAGACACCAAATAAATTGAAGTTGTCAATTAATTGTCACACTTTTGGATGTGAAAAATATCATAAATACAAATGCCCTATTCTTCTTCAGAAAAGAGTGTGTACTGTGGAAAAGTATTATTGTGAACTATGTCGACTCCTTTACAACGAAGTTGAAATTTGTAAAATTTGCGGGACATTAGCAAAGAATAAAATAAGAATAGAAGTTCAAAAACAACCTAAAAAACCATAAAACGAGAGAAGTATTGTAACGATTTCATTTCAAAGGAGCAATACACACGTAATTTCACAAATGAAATTACAAGCAAGAAACCCTGCCTAATAAGGGATATGAAGGAAAAAACAAAGTTGGGTAGCAAGGTAAATGACATTCGTAATGCACATGGTCAAAGCATCTTTGTTGACGGTGGGATGACAATACAAGACTTTTAGAAATAAAACAGGAAATGATTATCTAATGAAGAAAGTTGAAATCTGCGCTATAATTTACTTGCACAACAACAACCTTCAAAACGTTTGCTTCCCTGCGAGAGAAGACCATACCTTGGTTTCTCCCTGCATAGGGGGGTTTTTTTTGTATTTACACTTCTACTAAATCCACTAGAATAATTATCGGCCATCTGGAAAAAATAACCGTATAGATATTAAAGGAGAAAAAACATGCCTACGATTATTTCTGTTGCAGAGGCTATTCCCCCATTTGAAATGAACCAAGATCAAGCATCGGAATTTGCTAGAGAGCTTTTTACTGATTCTTTTAAGGATATTGAAAGACTGTTGCGCGCCTTTGAGAATGGTCAAATTGTAAAAAGACATTTTGTGAAAAATATTGACTGGTTTAAAGAGGAACGATCATTTGAAGAGAAAAATAATGCCTATATTGAATCGGCGGTGACACTTGGAAAAGAAGCCATTGAGAAGTGCTTAAATAATACAGTTTTCTTGAAAAAAAATATTCCCTATCAAGAAATTGATGCCATCTTTTTTATCTCTACAACGGGTATCGCCACACCAAGTATTGAAGCGAGAATCATGAATTATTTGCCGTTCCATAAGCACACTAAAAGGGTTCCTATTTGGGGTCTTGGTTGTGCAGGGGGGGCAGTTGGGATTTCAAGAGCAAGAGAATATTGCCTTGCTTTTCCAAATGCCAAAGTACTTGTATTATCAGTAGAACTTTGCAGTTTAACATTTCAGCGTAATGATTTATCGAAAAGTAATCTAATTGGTACTTCACTTTTTGCCGATGGCATTGCCTGTGTATTGGTATGCGGTGATGAGGCTAACATTTCGGATTTTAGAAAGATGAAAACATCACCAGCTATTGTTGATTCGCAATCAACACTTATGCCAGATTCCTTAGAGCTAATGGGTTGGGACATAAAAAGCACTGGATTATTTGTCGTATTTTCGCGAGATATCCCAAAGATAATTGAAGATTGGCTAAAGCCGAATGTTAGTGAGTTTTTAGCAAAAAATCTACTCGATATTGGCCAAATAGCCTACTTTATTGCCCATCCAGGGGGAAAAAAAGTGATTGATGCCTATGTTTTATCTTTAGAATTACCACCTTCGATGACAGATATTTCTCTAGACGTGTTAAAACAGTTTGGTAATATGTCTTCAGCAACGATATTTTATGTGTTGAAGCGTTACATGGAACAGGAAATTCCGCAGGGTGCAATAGGACTTGGCACCGCTCTTGGTCCAGGTTTTAGTTCGGAGTTGCTGTTATTGAGGTGGGTGTAAATGTATGATGTCCTCCCATTCCTAGGATTAGTAGGATTCTTAGTTCTTCAGCGGCTAGTTGAACTGCGAATAGCAAAAGGCAATGAAATATGGATGAAACAACAGGGAGCACTTGAATTCGGTCGAGTTCACTATCGTTATATGGTGTTGATGCATGTGCTTTTTTTTGTCTCCTTAGTCAGCGAAAAGATTCTTTTGAATCGTGGACTTTCCCCTGTTTGGCTTTTGTTATTATGTATTTTTATTTTAGTGCAGTTTATGAGAATTTGGGCGCTTTCTTCGCTCGGAAAGTATTGGAACACGAAAATTATCGTCTTGGCAGGTGCGAACGTAATCAGGAAAGGGCCATACCGTTTTATCAAGCATCCGAATTATTTTGTGGTAGCGATTGAACTGGTTGTAGTTCCCTTATTATTTAACGCCTATTTTACGGCTAGTCTTTTTACCGTATTAAATGTAATCATACTGATGATTCGTATACCCATGGAAGAAAAAGCCCTCAGAGAGCATACAGAATATGCAGGAACCTTTCAAACAATTAATCGATTTCTTCCTAAAGTTGTTAAATAAGTGTGACAGTTAGGTAAGTGGTGTTGAAAATGATTATCACTTATGATAAACTTTGGTTAACGATGAAAATCATTCTCAACTAAAACAGGATAAGGGAAGGTGTTACATATGACTTTTGCTCTTGTAGGTGGAACGGTTATTATTTATGCCTTTGTAATGAAGCACGTATTAAAAAATGTTATCCAATAATAAATATTTTATTTTATGAGCTAGGGCCCTCCCCCCTGGCTTTTTTGTTGTCTTCAAAACGTTTACCGTGTCATATTAGATAAAGTCTGAACTATCCTATAATATAAATAATATGACTACGGTGTTAAGGGGTTTTTAATTTATGGTAAAAATATCTAATCGAGACAAAACAATAATAACTCTTAAAAATAAGATCAGTTCAATATATGATTACCTTGTTGAACAAAATGACGAAAAAAATGCCGAAAAGCTAAAGCAGCTCGCACAAAAATTAGAACAAAGGGAATTCATGATTGCTTTTTGTGGTCATTTTTCTGCAGGAAAATCAACGATGATCAATCGGCTTGTCGGTGAGAATTTACTTCCAGCGAGTCCAATTCCAACCAGTGCAAACTTGGTCAAAGTTAAATCTGGCGAAGACTATGCTAAGGTTTTTTTTAAAAATGAAAAACCGCGGCTTTATTTAGCTCCATATAATTATGAATTGGTCAAAAAATATTGCAAAGACGGCGACCAAATTGAAGCCATTGAGATTAGTCATCGTGAGTCAGGGTTACCCGTAAATACGGTAATTATGGATACTCCAGGTATCGATTCCGCTGATGATGCCCACCGGATTTCCACGGAATCGGCGCTCCATTTAGCCGACCTGATTCTTTATGTAATGGACTATAACCATGTTCAAGCAGAGTTGAATTTTTTATTTACAAGGGAATTAACAGAGGCAGGAAAAGAATTTTATTTAGTCATTAACCAAGTAGATAAGCACAAGGATGAAGAGTTAACTTTTCATGACTATCAGAACAGTGTTGTCGATTCGTTTGCATCATGGGGAGTTAGACCGGCAAGGATTTTTTATACCTCTTTGAAGAATGAAGACAATAGCTTCAATGAATTTAACCATCTTAAGGGCTTTATTACTGATAAGATAGCATCGAGGGACCAATTCTTAGTTCCATCTATTGATCAATCCTTAAGAAAAATTGCCCAAGACCATCTTAAGCATACAAGTCAATTAGCTGAGGATGAGCTCGAATCAACTATGGAGATATTAAATGAATTATCCATTAAAGAGAGAAGCGAATTGTCCGTAACCTATCAAGAAATTACTAACAATCTTGGGACAATAAAAAAGGGAGTTGAAGAAACGGATAAGGAATTTGATCTGCAAATTAACAAACTGTTGAAAAACGCTTACTTGATGCCGTTCCAAACTAGAGCATTAGCCCAAAGCTATTTGGAAGCATGCCAACCGGATTTTAAGATTGGCTTCCTATTCTCTAAGCAAAAGACTGCAGACGAGAAGAAGGCGAGACTTGAAAGTTTTCATCAGGATATTCTTGACAAGACAAAATCGCAGCTAGAATGGCATGTCCGCAAACTTTTATTGCATACGTTAAAGGAAACCGGACTTGATCAAGGACAATTGTTAAGTTTTGCGCAGTCCTATTCCATCGATGTGCCAACTGACTTATTAATAAGTACGGTAAAAACTGGTGCCCGTTTAAGTGGTGAATACGTTTTACATTACACAGAAGATGTTGCGAGTGGAATAAATAGAATTGCAAAAATTCAGCTTGATGAATTTAAAATGAGTTTCCTGACCTCATTAAAAGCAGAAACAAACAAATTACTAAAACAGTATGAACAGGAGTACAGCAGAACGGAGCGCTACGTTAACGCTTTGGCATTACAAAAAGAATATCAACAAAATGCTATCTTAAAAAAAGCAAGAATCGAAGAGTTATTAATAGAAGAAGTCAGCTTAAAAGATGCTAATTATCATTTATTTGCTCAAGTGGAAGAAGAATTTGAAGTGGTCAAATCCGAGCTAGAGAAGCCTTCCAGACAAACTCACATCTATGATTCACCTTCAAGCAAGGAAGTCATAGAGCTTCCTGACGAAGATTTTAAGGCCCTTCCCGCTAGTGATCATTTAAGGGAAATAGTGAACCGTCTCCACAATACATCAACACTAATTAACGATCTTCCAGGCTTTCAAGCCCTTTCAAAAGAATTGGGAGCACAAGCGGAAAGACTGGAAAACAAGGGCTTTACGGTCGCATTATTTGGGGCATTTAGTGCGGGTAAATCCTCCTTTGCTAATGCCTTAATGGGTGAGGCGACTTTGCCTGTATCTCCAAATCCAACCACTGCTGCTATTAATAAAATTAAGCCAGTATCAGAAATTCATCAGCATGGAACAGTATTGGTGAAATTTAAAAGTGCAAAGGCAATGCTCGAAGATGTAAATCAGTCCTTAAAAGTATTCGACTTACAGGCTGAGAATTTTGACGAAGCTTTTATGAAGATTAACAAGATGGTTCCTAAGCAAGGGCAGGAAAGCGTTTTAGAGATGACCCATTCCACCTTTTTACAAGCATTTAATAATGGATCTTCCACTTTTGTGAAATCACTAGGAACAGTCCTAGAAACCGATTTAACAGAATTTAACGAGTACGTTGCACATGAAGAAAAATCCTGCTTTGTCGAATGGATAGAACTTTATTATGACTGTGAACTAACACGTAAGGGAATCACCCTAGTGGATACCCCCGGTGCAGATTCCATCAATGCCCGTCATACAAATGTAGCCTTTGATTATATCAAAAACGCAGATGCGTGCTTATTTGTGACCTATTACAACCATGCCTTTTCAAAAGCTGACCGGGAATTCTTAATCCAATTAGGACGTGTGAAGGAATCATTTCAAATGGATAAAATGTTCTTTATTATTAATGCAATCGACCTTGTAGAAGATGAAAACGAGAAGGAAATGGTAGCCCAATATGTCCAAGAGCAGCTTAGCAGCTACGGAATTAACAATCCCCACCTTTATTCTGTATCGAGCTTATTAGCATTACAAGAGAAGAACAGCAGGAAATCAGGAATGAATTCTGGTTTGAGTAACTTTGAACAGGTTTTTTATCAATATATTTCTAATGATTTAACAGAAATGGCCATTTCTTCAGCAGAAACCGAATTGGAGCGTATTCACGATTTAGTAGCCAAGCTTATCCAAAGTTCGCAAGAAGACAGAACGATCAAAGAAAAAAAACGCTTAGATATTGAAACGCAAAAGGAACTAATTAAAGTGCTAATTGAAGGGCAAAGTGTTGAACATTTAGAGACTCGCTTGATTCAAGAGGCAGATGAACTAGTCTATTACATTAAACAAAGGGTATTCTTGCGTTTTGGCGATTTTTTTAAGGAGGCCTTTAACCCAACAACACTTAGGGACGACGGACGTAATTTAAAAAAGGCACTGCAGGGTGCCCTTGATGAACTCCTCGACAGCCTTGGTTTTGACTTTGCTCAGGAAATGAGAGCAACTACGGTACGCTTAGAGCGTTTTGCAGAAAACCTAGTAGCTCAATACCAATTTGGACTGATAAGACAGCTGCAGGAAATCAATCAAGACCTGAGTTTTTCCACATTTGAACTAAAGTTTAAGGGGGATGTAGAATTTCAAGCAGCCTTTAAACATATACCAAAGCAGCTATTTAATAAAGCATTGGTGTATTTTAAAAATCCAAGAACCTTTTTTGAAAAAAATGAAAAGAAACTTATGAGTGAGGAAATATATCAAGTATTAAATTTTCCTGCCAATCAATACTTAGAGTATGAAGCAGATCGTTTAAACGGTCATTATACAAATTTAGTGACGAAGGAATTCACTCGTCTATTAATTCAAATGAATGGACAAGTCGATGACTTTTACTTGAGTCATCTTTCAGCCATAGATGGTTGAGTTTCTATTGAAATGTTAACAGATATTCAACAAAAGCTAAGAAAATAGTATGAAAGAACCATGGAAATACGAGGGGGATGGTTGCATGAAGTACATCAAAGATAAGGAATGGTTGTTGAAAAATATTAACGAGAAGAAAGTAAGAATTATTGACTGCCGGTTTTCTTTAGCTGAGACGGAAAAAGGAAGGTTAGAGTATGGATTTGGCCATCTGTCAGGAGCAATATACTTTGATTTAGAAAAGGATCTGTCAAGTCCGATACATGTGAAGGGTGGCCGACATCCATTGCCAAGATTAGCAGAATTCATCAACAAGCTTGAGAATTCAGGTATCGATGAAAATACTGTAGTTATTGCTTATGATAACGGGGAAGGTGCGTTCGCAGCTCGGTTTTGGTGGTTGCTCCACTACCTTGGCCACGAAAATGTGTATGTACTTGATGGTGGTTTAAAAGAGTGGCAGGCAGCAAACTATCCTTTAACAACAGATATTCCTGATTTTGAAAAAAAAACGTTTCGTTTCTTTATTAAATCAGAATTCATTGCAACGATTGAAGAAGTAAAGGAAGTGGTTGAAAAAAAGCAAGAACACAAGATTTTAATCGATTCACGTGAAGAAAAACGATACCTTGGTTTGGAAGAGCCAATTGATAAAAAAGCAGGGCATATTCCTGGTGCGATGTCTAAGCCATGGATGGAGGGTTTAAGTGGTGGCCTATATAAAACAGTTGAGTTACAAAGAAAGAGGTTTTCAGATATTGACCCTGAAAAACAAATCATTGTTTACTGTGGCTCTGGAGTCACTGCTACACCCAATTTCTTAGCATTAAAGGAAGCGGGTTATGAAAAGGTGAAACTCTATGTAGGAAGCTTTAGCGACTGGATCTCAATCCCGGAAAATAAAATCGAATAATTCCTTGGACTCATTTATGGTATAATGATAACCGTGTTATTTTTATCATTTCCCGACAGAACACCCCTTCCTCAAGAAACGATAGTGAGTAGGGAGGGGATGAATGTTGGTTGGCGATAGC
>JAIMAD010000141.1 GCA_023512145.1 Bacillus sp. (in: firmicutes)
CGTCAAAGATTGTCCATCCCATTCCCGGTTCATTCCTTTTATTAATAAAGTGGATGTGGAAGATGGGGTAGAAAAAGCAAGGAAGTTGGCGCAAACTTGGGAGATATATAATAAAAAAAAGGTCTCTAAAGTTATTCTGGGCCAGGCCCAAAAAGATCCTCCCGTGGTCGAAGTTTATGATCCCTTATCAGCCAATTTTATCTCCTCTTTTTTCCCATTAGGTAAAAATAATTTAAGGAGAATTTTTTGGAAGAAAAGACAATAAAGACTGATTATCGTGGATTAGCCCTGCTTTGCCTGGGCCATATGATGACGGATTTAAATACCAGTGCTTTACCCGCACTCCTCCCTTTTCTGAAAGAAACTTTGGGCCTTTCCTATGCCATCGCTGGGACAATAATTCTCTTTTCTAATATGACTTCTTCGGTCATCCAGCCTGCTTTTGGTTATTTGGCTGACCGCAAATCTTTGCGATGGTTTTTGCCCTTGGGTTGTTTTTGTGCCGCCTTAGGAATAGCTCTTTTAGGGTGGGCCAAAAGCTACGGAGAAATTCTTTTCTTGGTCATCTTTAGCGGATTAGGCGTGGCTATTTACCATCCCGAAGGATGGCGATTAGCTAATTTCTATGCTGGAGAAAAGAAAGCAACAGGCATGTCTATATTCGGCGTAGGGGGAAACTTGGGTTTTGCTTTCGGACCTCTTTTAGCTGTTTATTTAGTCAAAAAGTTTGGTTTGTCGGGAAGTTTTTATTTTATTATTCCTGGAGTGGCCATGGCTGGAATTTTTATTTTTACTACAAAAAGCAAAGGTTTGCCGGAGTCTATCACCAAATCGGAAAAATCGAATGGACGATGAATACTCCTATTCAAGAAGAAATGGAAGCAATAACAAGTCAAATCCATGAATTAATGCTTTTCCATGTTTATTCTTAATCCTCTTTAGCCTCCCAGTGCATGAAATATTATCCTTTCCGCAAACTAAAATAGACATGAGGATGCGACAATTAAGCGAAGTCCACTCGTCAGTGGGCTTACTTGTGCTAGAAAGGCATGAAATTTAAGGGAGGGATTATTCGCCGATGGAAAAAGGAAAAGAAAAGCTGCTGGAGCAGGGTTCTGCAAATGAAGGTAGAGATAGAGCATTTATAGATGTTGACCGAATGATAAATGAGGGGCTCTCAGGTGGTTCCGTGCACGGACGCCATGATACAACGAATATCGAAGAAGCACGTGAGTTCCTAAAAGAACAACCACCCTATGAGTGTGATTAGTATCCACTCAAGCTAACACAGGCTGTCCCGAAAAAAATCGGCTCAGCCTTTTTTCATACCCTTAATCTCTTTTGGTATAATAGATGTTGTATTAAGAAAATTTTTGATAATGGGGAAATATACTATGCTTAGAAAATTAATGTCTATATATGATAATTCCATTTTATTTTCCAAGAAACCAGAAATGCAGGTTGAGGAAATGTATATCTTCTATGACGATGCAGAGAACGAATGGATGGGAATTCCTAAAAGCTTGTTAAGTGAAAAAGAAGTAAGTCTATTAAAAACACTATATGAATTAGTTGAAATAAAACCTGTAACAATCCATCCAGCTGCAAAAGGATGGGATGAATTTTTAATGGTGGATGGACCTCTCCCCATTTACAATCCTGAGACTTATTTCCGTTTTATTCAGTTCCACATTAACGGCAAGGATGTAAATCAAATTGAAATAGAGTCTGCATTAAAAGGATTTTTTACCGAAGATGCCATCATTATTTGGGAAAGTGAATGTTGTGGTATTATCATCGAGGAAAAGAAACAAATATCTCTTTCGGAAGAAGAATTTATATCGATGGCAGAAACATTAGAGAGTGATTTTTATGTAAAAGTTTCTTTCTTTATTGGGAAACTTTATCTTTTATCCAAACAGCTTCATGCAAAATTCCATCTAGAAAAAGAATACTTTTCATTTGGTCTAACGAATCTAGGGAATCCAACTATTTTTACATTTGAACGGGTCTTCCCAGCCTATTTGGCGTATTATTTGCCAGTGGAAATAAAACAAAGGGTCAACCAAGAAATCTTAGACATCTTTATTGATGATCCCGAGATGTTTTCAACCATAAAAATGTTTCTAGAAAACAATTCAAATGCAAGTATGACGGCAAAAAAATTGTATATACACCGAAATACTCTACAATATCGGATTGATAAGTTTACTGAGAAAACCGGAATTGGGCTAAAGGATTTTTATGGTGCCTTTACCGTCTTTCTAGCCTGTCTCCTTTTTGAGGATAATCGAAAAAGGTAACAATTTGCCCAAAAAAGCGTTTTCAATCTTTGTGCAACCTGTCTATATTGATTTTAAACATACTCCTGTAAACTATTCTTTAGTAAGAAGAACTAAAGGAGGCAATACAAATGGCAGAACTAAAATTAGATCATATTTTTAAAGTATATGATAATAAAGTAACCGCGGTTTCAGACTTTAATTTACATATAAAGGATAAGGAGTTTGTCGTGTTTGTTGGCCCTTCAGGTTGCGGAAAGTCAACTACTTTACGAATGATTGCTGGTCTTGAAGATATTACAAAAGGAGACTTTTACATTGATGGGAAACGAGTCAATGATGTCGCTCCAAAAGATCGTGATATCGCCATGGTTTTCCAAAACTACGCCCTTTATCCACATATGACCGTTTATGATAATATGGCGTTTGGATTAAAGTTACGCAAATTCGCAAAACCTGAAATTGACCGACGTGTTCAAGAGGCGGCAAAAATTCTTGGATTAGAGGCTTACCTAACTCGTAAACCTAAAGCGCTTTCTGGTGGTCAACGTCAGCGTGTTGCCCTTGGTCGGGCCATTGTCCGTGATGCTAAGGTTTTCTTAATGGATGAGCCGTTATCAAACCTAGATGCTAAGCTACGTGTCCAAATGCGTGCTGAGATTGCTAAACTTCATCGCCGCTTAAATACAACTACAGTCTATGTTACTCATGACCAAACAGAGGCAATGACCATGGCTACACGGTTAGTTGTTATGAAGGATGGACTCATTCAGCAGGTCGGCTCACCAAAAGAAGTATATGAAAAACCAGAAAATGTATTTGTTGGCGGTTTTATTGGGTCACCCGCGATGAACTTCTTCAATGGCAAACTAGAAGATGGAAAGTTTGTAGTTGGCAAAACTTCTATTGCTGTCCCAGAAGGACAAATGAAGTATCTTCGTGAACAAGGATATGTTGGAAAAGCAATTATTCTTGGTACACGACCGGAAGATATCCATGATGAGCCTATTTTCATTGATGCATCTCAAGACACAAAGATTAATGCCAAGGTTGAGGTTGCTGAGTTAACGGGAGCAGAATTGATGATCTATTCGACCCTTGATGACCAAGACTTTGTTGCCCGCGTTGATTCCCGAGGAGATATCCATCCTGGTGATATATTAGAACTTGCCTTTGATATGAACAAGGCACATTTCTTTGATATAGAGAACGAATTGAGAATTCGCCCTCAAGGTGATAAATAAATAATGTTTTACCTTAACCCCGTTATCCAATAACGGGGCTTATTCTGTTATGAGAATTACTTCATCATTCTTACAAGTTTGACAGCAAAAAAGATGTGGACACTTCCCAGCAGAATTTGTATCTGGATACCCATCCTCCAGCTTCATTAAATCAATCTCCATATATGGACTGTAATCATCATAAAAATCCATGATTCGGCCACTCTCCATCATAGGATTACCACAATTTGCGCAAAATAAGGATACTTCACGTAAACCATTACAAACTTGGCACATTGACATATTTTTCACCCTTTTTTTATTAGCTGTTCTTAGTTTGTGTTATCTTACATGTCATATGTAGTGGAATAAATTACTAATTCTTTTTTAGTATAAGTCTCCCGGTTTTATTCATAATAAATATTACAAAGCAAGCAATAATATCTCGCGATGGATGAAACCAAACAAAGTAATAACCAATCACAGAAACATGAATGAATCTCCAATTTTTAAAAAGTTTATCAGAGATAACATTGATATGTGGGTTAGGCCAAGGTGGCAATGGGTTACTCACCATGAATGGTTCAATTCCATGCTAACCCCAAACTTATTAAGAGGAGTGTTATTCAACTATGGCAAGTAACAACAACTCTAATCAACTTTTAGTACCAGGCGTCGAGCAAGCACTTAGTCAGATGAAGTATGAAATTGCTTCTGAATTTGGTGTTAATCTTGGTGCAGATACAACTTCTCGTGCCAACGGTTCTGTTGGTGGAGAAATAACTAAACGTCTAGTTCAAATGGCTGAGTCTCAACTTGGCGGATACCAAAAATAATTTTAGCGAACCCCATTATCAAAATTAATTAATAATATGGCTAAGCCCCCGCCATCACTGGTGGGGGCTTTAATTGGACGTTCTTAGGTGTTAAACCATTTTTTCTGGATTCATCCATTCGTCAAATTGTTCTGCCGTGATATAGCCACTTTTTATTGCAGCTTCCTTTAACGTGCTATTCTCATTAAAAGCAAGCTTGGCAATCTCGGCAGCTTTCTCATAGCCAATTTGAGGATTTAGTGCTGTTACCAACATCAAAGAACGTTCCAAATGTTCCTTGATGGTCTCTTGATTAGCCTCAAGACCGACTGCACAATTTTTATTAAAGGAGTGCATTCCATCCGCAAGTAGCTTGATTGATTGGATTAGATTATAAATGATGACTGGTTTAAAAACGTTTAACTCAAAATTCCCTTGGCTTGCTGCAAAACCAATCGTGGTATCATTTCCAAATACTTGGCAGGCGACCATCGTCAACGCTTCACTTTGGGTAGGATTAACCTTCCCAGGCATAATTGAGCTTCCTGGCTCATTTATTGGAATACTAAGCTCACCAATCCCGCTTCGTGGTCCACTTGCAAGCCAACGGATATCATTGGCAATTTTCATTAAATCGGCTGCTAATGCTTTTAGGGATCCATGGACAAAGACAATTTCATCGTGACTTGTCAGCGCATGAAATTTATTATCTGAAGACCGAAAGGGGTAACCAGTTAGGTTTGCGAGTTGCTCAGCTACATTATCACCAAACTGTGGATTGGCATTGATTCCCGTGCCTACTGCGGTCCCTCCTATCGCTAAATCAAGCAGATGCCTGCTAGATTCCTTGACCATTCGCTCATTCTTCTCAAGCATTGCCCTCCACCCACTAATCTCCTGCCCAAGTGTCAGTGGCGTAGCATCCTGTAAATGGGTTCTTCCTATTTTAACAATTGTCGAAAAGGCCTTTTCTTTTATCAGAAACGTATTTTTTAATTCTTGCATGGCTGGGAGTAGGTTTTCTGTTATCTTTGAATATGCAGCAATATGCATCGCGGTAGGAAAAGTATCATTGGAGCTTTGCGACATGTTAACATCATCATTAGGATGAATTCTTTCAAGCGGGGTTGTCCCCCGGCTCTGTTCAATTAATCGTTTGTTTGCTTGATTAGCAATAACTTCATTTACGTTCATATTGGATTGGGTCCCACTGCCTGTTTGCCAGACTACTAACGGAAAATGTTCATGATAATCACCAATTAAGATTTCATCACAAACTTTTTTAATATTTACCATTTTTGGTTCACTGAGCTTTCCTAATTGGAAATTAACGATTGCTGCCGCCTTTTTTATTAAGACTAGTCCATTAATAAGGTCAAGCGGCATTTTTTCGATGCCAATTTTAAAGTTATCCATGCTGCGCTGAGTTTGTGCACCCCAATATTTATTCTCTGGCACATGTACTGCACCTAGTGTATCCCTTTCAAGCCTAAAATTCTCCATGTGGATTCCACCTCACTTATTCTACTCCATCATATATATTCCCATTCAAAACCATTTTATTAAAGATTTACCTATGCGGTCCACAATAGTTTTATTTTTTTTAAAAAAACTACAGACATTTGTCTGTAGCCTATGATTTAATGATCGTATATCCGATAAAATATGAAAGGATAATAAAACTTCCGATTAATAATACAATTGAATATTCTGTCATATAAATCCCACCCCAAATAGATTAAAATACTTAGACATATATAAATTATCATAGGTAGTACGGTTATCAAGTGATTGATATTACTACTTTAGTGACCAAGGAGTGAATTTTTCGTGAACATTTGCCTTTTCGGGGCAACAGGAAGGGTTGGTACAATCATTCTTGACAATGCCTTATCCACTCACCAACATGTTAAAGTACTTGTAAGAGATATAAAAAAGCTAAACCAAGAGTCTGCAAATCTAACAATTATCGAAGGTAATGTCTTAAATGAAAGTGATATTGCTGAAAGCCTAAAAGGGGCAGAGGTGGTAATCAGTTCACTAAACACCAACGGAAGCACCACGCTCTCCGAATCCATGCCTTTAATAATAAAACAGATGAAATGCTTAGGAATAAAACGAATAATTACAGTGGGCACAGCTGGTATCTTACAAGCCCGTAACTCACCACAAATATACCGCTTTCAATCTTCAGAGTCAAAACGATCAAGTACACGTGATGCAGAAGAACATTTAAAAGCTTATTTGTTATTAAAAGATTCAGGACTTGATTGGACGATTGTTTGTCCGACTTACTTACCAATTGGGGAAAGAGTAGGTCATTATAGAGTCAAAAAGGATATGCTCCCAGAGAATCCTTCTTCCATCTCTATTTATGACACCGGTGATTTCACCTTCAGTCAGCTGTTTACCAATGAATTTATTGGTGAGCGAGTAGGACTTACTTATTAAAGAAAAAAAGGTGCAGACGACCGTTTAGTGCTACGTTTGGACGGGAGCGCTCCCTAGTGAGTATTTGAAACATGGGAGCGCATGATCTTTTTCATGTTCGAAGGGAGGTAAAAATCCTAAACCCGATTTTTACTAGGAGAGCGAAGCACACTAGTCTCTTGGCTGCTTGTGCTAGATTCAGATAACCATTTTCTTAGTTCCTCACACTAAATTAGTTTATAATTCCCTAAACAATAAAAATAGCGCAATGCGCCCTTAATCGGCAACTTACGCTATTCTTATTAATTTCTATTTCCTTAATCCTTCTTCCCCTTCTTATCCCATTTTTCTTTTTGTTTATTCCATTTTTCTTCCCACTTTTGGACCTCATTTTTAAAATTCTCTTGTAAACTCTTCTTCTTCTTCGCTTCCTCTGCTTCCTTTTTCTTTTCAATCAATGTAATGATGTGTGGTACATTAAAACTTTGGCTTGGTGTATCTTTTAATGCTTCCTTCATTGTTTCTCGAAAGACAACAGCCGAACCTGTACTAGAAGTTGGCGTTATATAATGCTCGGCATCTGTTTTATCATAGCCTACCCAAATTGCTCCCACGAGCTGTGGCGTATAACCAACGAACCATTGGTCTTTCACACCATTAATCCCTTTAATCGGAACTTGTGTTGAACCTGTTTTTCCGGCAATTTCCAGGCCAGATATTTGTGCTTCTTTGCCCGTTCCATGTTCAACGACACCGAGGAGCATTGTTGTCATATCGTCGGTCACAGCTTTGGTTGTCACACGCTCTTTTTTCAATTTCCACTTTCCTACTACATTACCTTTCGCATCAACAATTTTTTTGATGACATGTGCGTTTATCCGAACACCGTTATTTGGAAAAACAGAAAATGCCTCAGCCATGTTTAGCGGAGATACTCCCTTATGCAGACCACCAAGGGCCATTGATAAATTACGGTCATTTTTATCCAATGTAATACCAAACCTATTTACTGATTCTATTCCTTTTTCAATCCCCAGTTCATTTAAAAGCCAAACAGCAGCAACATTTTTCGAGTCCTTTACTGCCTCGTACATTGGTACTTCACCTGCATATTGATGGTCATAATTACTAGGTTCATAATTACCGAACTTCGTCTCCTCATCCTTTAACATATCTGTAATTTTCCATCCTTCTTCAAGGGCAGGGGTATAAACGGCTAACGGTTTAAAAGAAGAACCTGGTTGTGCTTTTAATTGTGAGGCACGATTATAACCTCTAAAGGTGTGTTCTCCCCTGCCACCAACAAGCGCTCTGACCCCACCTGTTTTAGGATCTATTAAAACACCGCCACTTTGAATAAGAGAATCAGTTCCTTGTGGAAATAAGGCATCATTTTGAGACGTTTTTTCCAAAGCCGTTTGCATCGTGGTATTCAGTTCCGTAAAAATTTGATAGCCACCGGTTAACAATTCGTCCTGAGAAAAACCATATTCATTTATTGCTTCATCTAAAACCTGATCCACATAGTATGGAAATTTACCACGAAACGGGTCGCCACCCTTATCATTTAAAATCACCTTATCGTTTTTTGCTGTATCAAACTGCTGGCTAGAAATATACCCATGTTTCTTCATTTGTTGTAACACAAGATTTCGCCTTTCCGTCGCCTTTTCCATATGTTCGTATGGATTTAGGGCAGAAGGTGCTTTAATTAATCCTGCAAGTAAGGCCGATTCACTAATAGACAGGTCTTTAACCTCTTTGGCAAAGTATTTGCTGGCTGCCGTTTTAATTCCCCATGCACCATTTCCGAAATAGATTTGGTTTAAATACATTTGCAAGATTTCCTGCTTAGAATATTCACGTTCAATTTCCAGTGCCAAAAATACTTCTTCCATCTTTCTACTTACTGTTTTTTCCGATGTAAGTAACGTATTTTTAGTCAATTGCTGTGTTATTGTGCTCCCGCCTTCAACCATGGCACCCGCTTTAATGTCCCGGAATAACGCCCTTGATGTACCGATAAAATCGACACCGTGATGCTGATAAAAACGATGGTCCTCAATGGAAATAATGGCATTTTCCATCGCTTCAGGTACTTGCTTGATCGAAACACCTTCATTTTTATTTGCAGACACTTTACTTGCTACTTTCTCGTTCATATCATAAAACACCGTTGCCTGTGGTAGCTCATCTTTAAGTGCTGATATATCTACATCTTTAGAAAAATAAAAAAGAATTGCGAAGATTCCTAAAGTAATTACTAGCAGCGATAATACGATTACTTGAAGAAAATGCCGCTTTTTCCCATTATTGAAAATGCCACGAATTTTATCTTTAAATACCAAATGACTGACATCCTTTATTTATAGTCTATAACAGATATAATTTTCGATTAACAACTGATTTTTATGATGGTATTCTAGAAATTATTTGTGATAAAAATATACGGTATGGGCTCTATCTTTTCATGTTTATTGATTAACTATTTTTGGTCAATTCTTTAAAACGTAATTTTGACAACTTTTCATCGAAGCTGCTAAAGATTCGGTGATTTTTTTTATCCAAAATACGAAAATGTTTACTAAGAATGTTTTGTTGAAGAATAAACTCGTTCTTCTTCGCTACTATTCTCCACCATACTCGGCCTCCAAATGTTTTTATTTTACGTAAATCTATACCTTCACGGGCAACTGTTTCCAACACTTCAAGCGGCTCATTTCCAAATAAAAATTGGACTGTTTCTGTTTCTCGAAAAAGAGCACAAATTGAAACTACCGTAGACCAGTTGGCCGGTACTCTTCCTTTCTCAATTTGAACAAGTGTTTTCTTTGAGACACCTATTATTTCAGCCATTTTATCCTGAGTATAACCTGCTTCCGTCCGTATCAATCGAAACTTATCAGAAACTTGCACTATAATGTCATCCCTGGTCACTTTAAGACCTTCCTTCAATTGAATCTAGTGTAATTTTACACAAGTTTTAGTTATCATTCAAATTTAATTAATAAAAAAAATTTGTTATTTCC
>JAIMAD010000142.1 GCA_023512145.1 Bacillus sp. (in: firmicutes)
GTTATTCCATAGAGGTTCAAAAATGGCATTGGCAAAGCGAATTACTTCGATGTTCCGGACCATTTCTTTGCCTAAATAATGATCAATACGGTAAACCTCTTTTTCAGTAAAGGCACTTCTTATTTTTTTGTTTAGCTCGATAGCAGATGCTAAATCATGTCCGAACGGTTTCTCAATCACCAGTCGTTTATATCCTTTTACGTCCGTTAGACCATCAGATTTCAAATGTAAGGCAATTGGTCCGAAAAATTCAGGGGCCATGGCAAGATAAAAAATTCTGTTGCCTTCTAACTGGTAGTTTTCGTCAATCTCATCCGCTAAATTTTTTAGCATGGTGTATGAATTTGAATCAGTGACATCATGTGATTGATAGTAAAAATGTGAGATGAATTCATCAAGATTGTCCTTTTCCCCTAATGCGGATAATACGGAGTCCTTTACAGACTTCTGAAAATTATCATTTGACAAAGTTCTTCTAGCAACACCAATTACCGCGAATTTATCTAATTTACCGCGTTCAAATAGCCGGTAAAGGGAAGGAAACAACTTTCGTATCGCTAAATCCCCTGTTGCTCCAAAAATCATAATTAATGAAGTCATGTTTTCAGTTTGTTTCAAAGTATAGACCTCTCCTTTTTGTTTATGTACATCTGCTAATCCAATCTACTTCTCACATAGTTTGATTTTAGCGGTTTCCGTTAAACTTCGCAAAAATAAGACAAGTCTGTCGCTCTTTTTATTTTTTCACACAATGAATACTGATATTCTCTGCATAATTATGAAGACACTAAAGAGCAATTGATTTTCATTTGTGCTATATTAGGAATATTCGATGAAGGAACGGGTAAAGAGAGGAGTTTTTTTGTGGACATATTTTTCCTAGGAACGGGTGCAGGAATGCCGGCGAAACTCCGTAATGTGACGTCTATAGCACTTAAATTGCTGGAGGAGCGTGGGGCAGTTTGGTTGTTCGATGTTGGTGAAGCAACCCAACATCAAATTTTACATACAGCGATAAAACCACGGCGAATCGAAAAGATCTTTATTACCCATTTGCACGGGGATCATATTTATGGACTACCTGGGTTGTTATCGAGTCGATCTTTTCAAGGCGGGGAATCTAAGGTAACGGTTTATGGGCCAAAAGGCCTTAAAGAATATATTCATATTAGTCTTTCCTTAAGTCAGACATATCTAAAATATTCTTTGACTGTTATCGAAATTGATGAGGGCATTATTTTTGAAGATGAGCAGTTTACGGTAGAGGCACGTTTGCTCGAGCACGGCATCCCATCCTATGGGTATCGGATTGTCGAAAAAGACAGACCTGGTACGTTACTTGCTGATAAGCTGATTGAAGCAGGTATAAAACCGGGTCCTATTTTTAAAAAGATCAAAAGTGGGGAAATCGTAACATTGGAAGACGGTAGAACGATTGTGCCAAGTGAGTTTCTTGGTCCAGAGCAAAAGGGAAGAGTCGTGGCGATTCTAGGGGACACCAGGTATTGTGAGAATGCTCTTTCGTTAGCTGAAAATGCTGATTTATTGGTGCATGAAGCAACTTTTTCAAAAGGGGAGGAAAAGCTTGCTGCCGATTATTTTCATTCGACAACGCATCAGGCTGCCGATATTGCGAAGTTGGCCAATTGCAAGCACTTGTGTCTCACCCACATAAGCTCTCGCTACGACCGGAATGCTTGGCGAGAGTTAGTTGACGAGGCAAAGGAAATTTTTCCGAATACGGATATTGCTGAAGATTTTAAAGAAATAAACATTCCACTTAAATAATTTAAAAAAGACTTATCACGAAGACCGAGCTCCTGAGAAAAGTGATCACCAATCAGGGCGATTGGTGACCGTAATCATGTGGAAAGATAATGTTCTATACCCAGCCGCGCTCGTACTGTTTTGGTCCTTCAATGCTTACGCCGAGCTCTTTCGCAGCAGTTCGTGGCCAGTATGGATCTCGCAGCAATTCACGCGCTAAAAAGACTAAATCTGCTCTGTCATTTTGCAAAATTTCCTCAGCATGTACTCCAGAAGTGATTAATCCTACTGCACCTGTAGGGATGTCGGCACCATTCTTAATGGTCTCAGAGTATTTCACTTGATAACCAGGGTAGACGTGAAAATGTGCGGGCACAACAGCACCAGAGCTTACATCAATTAAGTCGACACCTTGTTCTTTCATCCAGTTCCCGAATGTTATGTAATCTTCGACAGATAAGCCCTCTTCGTGATAATCATGGGCAGAAATCCTCACAAAAAGCGGACCGTTCCAAACCGTTTTTACTGCCTCAATCACTTCACGGAGGAGCCGGTAACGATTTTCTGCGGATCCACCGTATTCATCGCTTCTTTTATTGGAAAGCGGTGAAAGGAATTCGTTTATTAGGTAACCATGGGCACCATGAAGTTCAATCACATCGAAACCGGCTTTGGCAGTACGAAGAGCACCATTTTTAAAGGCCTCAACTGTTTCATCGATATCTGATTTTGTCATTTCCTTCGGCGTTTTCATCGTTTCATTAAACGCTAAAGCGGAAGGGGCAATGATTTCACCTTCTAAAACAGCTTTTCTACCGGCATGGGCGAGTTGAATCCCTGTTTTGGCACCTTGCTCTTTGACCAGGCCCACAAGCTCCCTTAAGCCCTTTATATGCTCATCACTCCAGATTCCTAAATCCCGAGGTGAAATCCTGCCTTGTGGAGTTACTGATGTTGCTTCAACAATGATCAAACCAACCTGACCAACCGCTCTGCTTGTGTAATGGGTACGGTGCCAGTTCTCGACATGCCCATCCTCGTTATGACTGGAATACATACACATTGGTGACATGACGATTCTATTTTTTAATGTGACACCCTTTATTGTGTATGGTGAAAATAATTTTGCTGTCATAAAAAAGCCTCCTAATTCAATAGTAAATCCCTTTCTAGTATAGCAAAAGGATCTATTTTTTGAAAAAATTGAGCTTCTAATCCTTTTTCCTCAGCTCACTTAACCTGTAGGTTGTCCCTCTCCAGACAATTCCACCGCGGATAAAAGTGAGGATGCTTGACCTGACAATCGAATAAATAAACAGTAAGGCTGTGATTGGAAATACGAAAAACAGCATAGGGGAGAATAAGGTTAATTTTTTGATGACAAATATGTAAAGAATTCCACAAAGAAAAATATTTCCGAAGCTTAACAGGGCGACAAGCTTGTTAGCTGAAAAAATCATCACAAAGGGCAGAACGTTGGTGATAAAAACACCAAGTACTGCAAATAGTACCATGCTTATTCGGTAGTGTAATCCGGCAAATGTATTTTTTTCAAGACCAACAAAGGCTTCCTTGAGGCTGCCGTACCATTCGACCTCAATCAGTTTAAGGGCAGTGACAATTCTTTGCCGGTAGCCAGCTTTTTTCATTTTCATCCCAAGTTGTAAGTCATCATCCGGACGCATTTTCAGCTTTTTATGCGTCCCAAATGCAAGATAAGCTTCAGTTGAAACGAGGTTAAAGGCGCCAATTCCTGTCCCTGTTTTTGATTTTGGATTATTTGCTAACCATGGCCGCTTAAAATAAGAAAATCCAAACAAGAAAAAGGCAACAAATGATTTTAGCCAAAACCGGTTAGCACTTAAGTTCGGCGCAGCAGTTAAGTGATCAAGTTGGTGCCTTTCAAAATAATGGAGTGCCTTTGCAAAGGCCTCTTTTTCAAATTTTATATCGGCATCGGTAAATAAGAGCCATTTGCCTGTTGCCTGAAGTGTACCCTTATAAAGGGCGTGATTTTTCCCGAGCCAGCCATCTGGCAATTCATCAATATGAATTACTTTCATTCGTGGGTCAATTTTTGTCAATTCATCGATGATGGTTCCCGTTGCATCTATAGAACGATCATTGATGAGTATCCATTCGACGTTGCTGTATGTTTGCTCCAACTGACTGAGGATACTGGGACTTATTTGTTTTTCCTCATTACGAGCGGCAACTACCACAGACAATAACGGCCCACTTTCCAAAACTTCTTCTTTTTCCAAGACATCTATTTTGCGCAAACCAATTAGTCCATCTAAAAGAAAAAACGTCCAGACTAGAATGCCAATAGAAAATAAGATTGTTAGCATGCACCACACTCCCTAGCCTTTTTTACTAATATCAGAATTTTTATCATTTTAACTTTGATAATTGTCCAGCGCAAGCGCCCGCACTGCAAGTACTTTGCTCTTTTCCCTTCGATAAGTCAACAGCGAATTGCTAACGCTTTTCGTGTATCGTTTATCTCAGTCCAAGCGCTCCAGTCCGAACGTAGCGCTAAACGGGTGCTTGTGCTTTTCTTTACTAGTGTAATGGATAACGGGCAAATAACCAATTTAGGATGGTTGATCTGCCGTCTCAAGCTGGGAACTTAATGCTGCCCCCATTTTTTTGGATTGGGCTGTTGCTGTTTTGATACAGGAAATGAATGCTTGCTGAACTCCGTGTTCCTCAAGGACACGAATCCCTGCTTCTGTTGTGCCACCAGGGCTTGTAACTTCCTTACGTAACTGTGCGGATGACTTGCTTGACTTTTTCACCATCTCTGCCGCTCCAAGTAGTGTTTGCACAATCAGTGCACTGGCCATTTCCTTTTCCAGTCCAACTTCAACCGCACTTTTTTCCATGGCTTCGATTAGATAATAGATATAGGCTGGACCGCTCCCAGATAGCCCTGTTACGGCGTCCAACTGCTCCTCTTTAACAAACGATGTTAAGCCAACCGTTTCAAAGAGGTTTTTTGTTGTTTCTATTTGCTGCGATGTAACGCGCTGATTGACAGCAACTGCCGTTGCCGATTTTCCAACAGCTGCTGACGTGTTTGGCATCGACCTTACTAGCGCAAGTGGTATTCGTGCCAGGGTTTCAATTGTACTCATGGATACACCTGCTAAGACAGAGACCACGAGCATTTGCTCTGTTAAGTGTTCACGAATTGATTGGATGGCGGCTGCAGCATCTTTTGGCTTCATTGCTAACATCACAATGTCCGCTCCTTCAAAAAGGGCTTTTAAATCATAGGTACCATGGACACCATAATGGTCGCGGAGATTATTTAACCTTATTTCATTTGAATTGTTTGTTACCCATACATTTTTTCGATCAAATAAATCATTTTCAAGAATTCCTGAAATGAATGCTTCCGCCATCGAACCGGCTCCAACAATTGCAATTTTTTTCATGGAAACTCCTCCTTTTTTAGGGTCTGATCAGGCATTTTCGTTACTCTTAAAAAAACAAAAAGACCCCTCATCCGTAAAGGACGAAAGGGCTTCTTTCGTGGTACCACCTTCATTCACCTGATTGTTAAATACAATCAAGGTTCACTCGACTCCGATAACGCCGGATGTGCGTTAGGTTTTCCTAAGTGCTCCTAAGGTAGGTTCAATGATCAAGAGGGCGGTGAAGTCTTTCAGCCGTGGAACTTCATTCTCTTTCGCCATTTCTCAAATACTTGCCTTACTCATCGCTTTTTACGAAACAAATTTTACTAGTGATTATGCAAGAGAAACAGCCTACCTGTCAAGAGGATTAATGAATGAAATTTTTATTTTTTCTAAAAAGTTATCTAAAAATAATGACAATTCACTAATAAATCAGTACACTTTATTTTATATAACAAATGACACACAATGTTCATATCTATTTAATTAACATTCTTATTTAACAATAATGTTAGGGGATATTGAAATGACAGAATGGAAAGACGGAATTGCCAAAATTACTTTACCGACCCCTTTTGCGGTCGGGGATGTCAATGTCTATTTGATTAAAGGCGAGCGCTTAACGCTTGTTGACACCGGGGTGAAAACAGATGCGTCCTGGAATTCATTAACGGAGCAAATGGCTGATCTAGGCTTGATCCCTAGCGATATACAACAGATAGTGCTTACCCACCACCATCCGGACCACGCCGGGATGCTCGACTTTTTTCCAGATTCGTTAGAAGTATATGGGCATCCGCTGAATGAACGATGGATCCATCCAACAGAAGCCTTTCTTCAAGAACAAGAGGGATTTTTCCGTAGCTATTTTCAGGAATTTGGGTTACCACAGGAGTTTTTTCCGTTCCTTTCTAAATTAAGAAAAACGTTTAAGTATTCATGTAACCGCTCACTGACTGGACATCTCGTTGAGGGGATGAGACCGCTTGGACTGGGTGATTGGCAAGTAATTGAAACACCTGGTCATGCGCAGAGCCAAATTGCCCTTTTTCGTGAAAAAGACGGTATTTTAATTGGCGGTGACCTGATGTTAGCCCATATTTCACCGAATCCCTTGCTTGAACCACCAGCCCCTGGTGAAAAAGAACGGCCGAAACCACAGCTGCAGCATAACGACTCGATGAAGAAGCTGTTGAGTTATCCGATACATTGCATCTACACAGGTCACGGTGAAGAGGTCTACCAGTTGGCAGAGCTGATTGAAAAAAGGCTATCGAGACAACATGGGCGGGCAATGACGGTCAAAAGCTGGCTGAAAGCAGAGCAACTTACCGTGTTTGAAATTTGTACACGTCTTTTCCCATCTGTTTATAAGCGTGAACTGATGTTGACAATATCGGAAACAGTGGGGCAACTTGACTATTTAGTAGCTATAGGGGAGATTAGTAGTAAGGATACTTTGCCCGTGCTTTATCAAGCTGAGCAATAAGCGGCAGGATCAACTCAGATGAGGTGTATGTATGGTTAGGGAACAATTAACAGGTAAAAATATAGTGATTACCGGTGCTTCAGGAGGAATTGGTGCAGAAATCGCCAAACTTTGTGCGGCAAGCGGGGCAAATCTTGTCCTCCTTGCTCGTAGCATTGAAAAACTGAAACAGTTGCAAACCGACTTGCAGGAAAAACATCAAGTGAAAGTGGATGTTTTTGAGCTTGATGTGTCTGATACAGATCAGGTACAGGCAGCTTTTCAGCAGATTTTTGCTACAATTGGTCAAATAGATATCCTTGTGAATAATGCTGGTTTTGGTGTTTTTCGTGAAGCCCACTTAGCAACAATCGACGATATTAAAGGGATGTTTGCCGTAAATGTGGTGGGGTTAATGGCATGCACAAGCATGGTGTTGCCAAAAATGCGGGCGATGCGCTCCGGACATATTATTAATATTGCCTCCCAAGCAGGAAAAATTGCTACTCCGAAATCGAGTGTTTATTCAGCTACTAAGCATGCCGTTCTTGGCTACACGAATTCACTAAGGATGGAGCTTGCTGATTACAATGTACAGGTGACATCGGTGAATCCAGGACCAATTGCCACCAACTTTTTTACCATTGCTGATGAAAAAGGTACGTATGTAAAAAATGTGCAACGGTTTATGCTTCAGCCCGAATATGTCGCAGGGAAGGTTGTTGACAGCATGTTGACGAAAACACGAGAGATTAATTTGCCACGCTGGATGAACATGGGAAGTATTGTTTATGTCCTTTTTCCACGCCTGTTTGAACGTATTGGGAAACGTGCATTTAACCAGAAATAGCTCACATAAACAAAGGGCTTTAGTCACTGTGTCTGTCACCAACCCAATTATAGAATTTTGTCGAAGTTAATAGGGTCAAAGCCGGTCGAAAAGGGCGGTTTTGACTCTATTTTTTTATTAACGTAGTAAGTTTAACAAAGTGTGTGTTGAGAAGATTCGTATACAAACATAGGATGATAGCAGTGGGTGACCACAGTCACTATTTATTTAGCATTTCGAATCCAGCAGGGATGGGTGAAAAGTTTATCAAATTATCAATTATACGGCTCAAGATTTCAAATGTTTGTACTGAGAATTTGATTAATTGTGATACTTTACTCCTGAGAAATTGGCAGGAATATTCGCCCGGTTTAGAAAGCAAAGCACTCCAATAAATCCACAGATTTCAAGAAACGCAGATTAGTGTACCAACGGCTCTTTTCTAAGAAAATCTATTTCCAAAAACAAGGAATAGGTTTATACTTTTGATAGAATAATTTATTCAAAGGGGCAGCTAAGATTGAAGGTATTCATTACAGGCTACGGTATTAAGGCACCGAAAGTTCAATCTGTTTCGGACTTCAAAGGTGTTCTGGAAAGTGGAAAAATCATTTCAAAAATAGTGGAATTTAAGAATGGACTTCAATTAGTTTGTGGGGTAATTGAGGAAGACTTAACTATGCTTGCTCCTAGAGTCTTAACTAGATACCCGAGAACCGCACAAATGACGATTGCAGCTGCTTCCGAAGCAATCAAAATGGCTGGCTTAACAAATACTATCAAGGATAAAAAAATTGGCGTCATTATTGGTAGCTCGGGAGGAAATATTGCTGAAGTTGAAAAGTTCAGCCTAAGACTTGGTCAAACCAATCAAATTTCTCCTTTTGGGATCGGAAATATGAACACAAACAGCCTGTCCACCTCTGTGAGTTCTTTTTTCGAACTGAATGGGACATCACTTACTTTAAGCAATAGCTGTACAGCAAGTACGGATGCGATTAACCTGGGAAAAACGTTAATCGAAGCTGGCCAATTCGACATTTGTATTGTGGGTGGAGTAGAAAGCACTTTAACAGATGTAGTGGTACAGGGCTTTTCTAAACTCCGGCTCACTGCAAAGGATTTAGACCCGGAAGTGGCAGGCGGACCTTTTTCCGAAGACAAAGGGTTTGTCTTATCTGAAGGGGCAGGCGTTCTTGTGCTTGAAAGTGAACACTCTGCAAAAAGTCGAAACGTACCTATTAATGGGTGGATCGAGGGAGCCTATATGAACCAGGACGGCATCTCTATCTACCATTCCGACTCGTCTGGAGCCAGAATGCTCGAAGCGATGGAACAATGTTTAAACGGGCAGGTTCCCACCTATGTAAATAGCCAGGCTCTCGGAATTAAAGAAAATGACAGGGTTGAGGCTTTCGTACACAAAACGCTGTTTGGAAATTCTGTTCCCATTACTTCCATAAAAGGAATGACCGGACATTTTCTCGGAGCGACCGGAGCCATACAGGCAATTGCAAGTTTAATCAGTATGGAAAATAATTTTATTCCCGCAACGATTAAATCAAACCCGAAAAATTATCCGGATTTGCCAATCGTAACCCGAACAAAATATAACGAAGCAGTAAATAAGGTTGCTATCACCTCACATGGATATGGCGGCAACAACTCATGTATACTACTTTCAAAAATGTAGAAGGACTGTTTATCTATTGGAATTTATCCTACTGTTTTCCGTATCATTAATCCCGTTTTTTTGTGGGCTTATCATTTTTTGGGGACACAAAATTGCGATTGCAAGGTTGATTTCTTATTTTTTATTTTTATTATCCATTTGGCAGTTTGATATTGTATTTTTATATGCGAAGGATTTTTTATCAAAACCGATAATTGACATTCTCTTCAGGATTTTTCGCTTTGGTCCGATAATGATCATGCCTTTGTTATACTATATTGCTTTTTACATCTTCAAAACCGGAATCGCTAATAAAAACATCAAGAAGCATCATAAGCTGTTTTATAATAAGTGGCTATTTTATTTCGTTCTGTTGATTAGTTTGGTTGTTTATTATGTGAACTTTACTTCCTATGGTGTTTCCGGGTTAAATTTGGTTCATAAGTATCCAACATTTCCTGTCCACTATATTCCAGTTTACGGTGTGTTGAACGTAACATTTTATGTCAATATTATTCTCGTGTTTGTTCATTCCTTTTTACTGCTGTTTATTTGCCAAAAAATCTCTGATGGGAAAATTAAGAGGTTCTTCCGATCCCTTGTTTTCGCCTCGTTA
>JAIMAD010000143.1 GCA_023512145.1 Bacillus sp. (in: firmicutes)
ACTACAATTAACTCAATAAATGATTGGATAGGAGCATGCAAAATGAACCATACAGAAAAGAAAGAGGAACATATGAAGCAAATTCGGCAGGCAAATGAGGCGGTTGCGGCTGCCTCAGAGTCTGCGAAACACGACGAATACAGACTCCAGTATCATGTTATGCCTCCGGGAGGATGGATGAATGATCCTAATGGACACGTTCATTTCAAAGGGGAATACCATTTGTTTTATCAGCACCATCCTTACAGTGACAAGTGGGGACCGATGCATTGGGGACATGCCGTCAGTTCAGACTTAATTAAATGGAAACATAAAGAAATAGCGTTGAAACCGGGACAGTTCTATGACAAAAATGGTATTTTCTCTGGATCCGGAATTCAAGTTGGGAATGAGCATTGGCTCTATTATACTGGTCATATCGATAAATATCTTGACCAGGTGTTCGATGAATTTAATCTGAAGAGACCAAATCCGGGTAGTGAGTCAGCGAATCCCTTTATTAGACAGGTGCAATGTTTGGCAAAATCAGTAGATGGTGAAAACTATCAAAAGTATGAAAACAATCCAGTTATTGAAACAGAACAGATTCCCGCGGGGATCAAAATAGAAGATTTTAGAGATCCTAAAGTTTGGAGACATGAAGGTACGTTTTATCTAGTAGTTGGGGCAAGGAGTACGGACGAGATTGGATACGTTTTATTCTATGTTTCCAAAGACGGAATCGAATGGGACTATTTAAATCAATATTCACTCGGGAGGGATTACGGCACGGTTTGGGAATGCCCTGACTTATTTGAACTAGACGGGAAGCATGTGCTGCTCTTTTCACCTCAAGATAAACCTCGTGTTGGAAACAGTTTTGAAAACGTGCATTCAACCATAGCATTGATTGGATCCTTTGATTATGCAACAGGTGATTTTACGCTCGAACATGGACAAGAACTTGACCAGGGTTTCGATTTTTATGCACCTCAATCGACGTTAACGAAGGATGGGAAGAGAGTCCTTATTGCCTGGATGAATATGTGGGATATAGATTATCCATTGCATAAGTTAGACCATGGTTGGAATGGTTCTGTAACGCTTCCAAGACAGCTAACGATAAAAAATGGAAAGCTCCTTCAAACCCCTTACCACACCATCGAAAAATATAAGCAATTTCCAGTGGAATTCAATGATTTCGAAGTAAGTGGAGAGTATAAAAATAGTGCTTTGAATGGGAATTGCCAACAAATTGATATAGAATTTGTGATGACAAATAGTGATAAGTTTGTGATGGAGTTTTTCAAAGGTGAAAAAGAGAACATTTCCTTGAATTTCAACAAAACTAAAAATGAAGTAACATTAAATCGAATAAAATCAGAATACCGTATTGACAGTTTGGTTGTAAAAAATGACTATGTAAGAAGTCAGTCACTTGATTTATCCAAGAAAGTAAAGTTATCGATATTCCTCGATGTGTCATCAATAGAGATTTTCATTAACGGTGGGGAACAGGTATTCACTTCCTTATTCTTTTCCAAAGAATTAAGTGAAGGCGTCAACCTTCATTCGAATGGAACGGTTTATGTAGAAAAATTAACCAAGTGGGAAATTAATTAAGGAAGCATGGGGACGGTTCTTTTGCTTCCTGAAGCGTGGGCGCAGAAGCAAGGGGAAGCATGGGGACGGTTCTCTTGCTTCCAAAAGACCAATGGGACAGTTCTTAATTGATGATAAAGGGCGAAGAATCATCACCAATTGAATCTACCCAGATAGTATTGGCAAACAATTTAACCTATTTACTAGAGACGGTACGGTTTGTGTGAATAGTATTAAATCATGGAAGCTAGGTTCTGTGTGGAGTTAGTTGTAGTGGAACTTGAGATTGTTTAGGGAGGGTAACTAATGGTTTATGGAGCTATAGAAGCTGGTGGTACAAAATTTGTCTGTGCAATAAGCAACGACCAATTTGAAATCATAGAGAGAATCAGTTTCCCAACTATGTCACCTGAAGAAACATTAAACTCAGTATTTACATTTTTTGACCACTATTCATTGAAATCAATTGGAATTGGCTCATTCGGTCCTATTGACGTAAATAAGAACTCAAAGACCTATGGATATGTTACCACAACACCAAAGCTGGGATGGAGTAATTTTGACTTTGTAGGATCCGTCAAGGATCGATATCAGATTCCAGTTGCTTGGACAACTGATGTTAATGCATCTGCATATGGTGAAATTAAAAAAGGGAATGCACGAGGTTGTGACAGCTGCCTTTACATTACTGTTGGCACTGGTATTGGAGCTGGTGCTGTTATAAATGGGAAACTACTTGAAGGATATGGACATCCAGAAATGGGGCATCTTTTAGTTCGTTTACATCCAGATGATACCTATAGTGGTTCTTGTCCTTATCATGGCTGTTGTTTTGAAGGGCTTGCATCAGGCCCTGCCATTGAAGGTAGGTATGGAGTAAAAGGCCATTTGCTTGAAAAAGAGACCCGAGTTTGGGAAATGGAAGCTTACTACATAGCGCAAGCTCTGGTAAATTACACATTAATTTTAAGACCAGAAAAAGTTATCTTGGGCGGTGGTGTCATGAAACAAAAGCAACTTTTCCCGTTAATTCGTAATGAGTTTACAAAGTTAATGGGAAATTATATTCCAACACCAGAGTTAAATCACTACATCGTAGAACCAGGTTTGGGCGATGATGCTGGGATTAGTGGTTGCCTTTTATTAGCGGCAGAAACTTTGTTAGAATAAAACAGAATAGTTCCCAGGGAAGCAAGAGGACAGTTCAACCGTCCTCTTGCTTCTTTTAGTTTTGTAGATTGGGAAAGCATGGGGACGGTTCTTTTGCTTCCTCCATGTGAGGCGCAAGTTATTTCCACCTAATTCTCGGCATTTTTCTCTCGCATTTAGTGGTGGAAAGTGCTATTTCAAAGGAGTTACAGCTGATTAAATTAAACGATTGATTAATAACCCTTTTTGGAGAAACAAGTCAAAGATTGTAAATAACTCGATTTTCCCATTAGTATTGCAGATTAATAGCTAAAATAGGAACGATGTCTTCGACAATCTTTTTTCTTAACAGATAGCCTAGATTCCTTTTTCAAGCGGGTTTGAGTCACATTTAATCAATCGTTTGGTTAATAAGTGGAGTGGTGAAAGTGCTCGAATGTTGCTGAAGATTGCCTGGGTGTTAGTAACGATAAGGTAATACAAAAACCGCTGCTAATGAAAATTGGGAGTGGTTTTTGTGTTTTTTGGAAGCAAAAGAACCGTCCCCATGCTTCCTTTTTTTGCTATTGATTTATTTTTCGCACTATGATATCTTATGTTAAAGTGGTATTGAAAAGTAGTTAACTTGGTTAGTTTGTATGATGTGGACGGGCTGCCGCACCCGCCATTTTATATTTTCTCTTTATTGATACCGCTTACTTATTGTTTTAATACCTTTTTGTTTCCCATGTTGATAGAGAATTAGAAAAGGGGAATAGGGCATATGGCGAGTGAGGTTGGAAAAGTCATACAAGATGTTGGAGGAAACGGTACAAGTACTGGCGTTCTTCAGAGGAAATTAGGATTAAGTGCTGCAATTGCGATTAGTGTTGGTACTACTATTGGTTCTGGTATTTTCTCTTCAATGGGAGAGGTTGCTGCAGTAGGTGGAACGGCTTTGTTTGTTATTCTGGCATTTTTAATTGGCGGATTAATTAATATACCGGCGAATCTATGCTATGCAGAATTGGCGACAGCCTATCCGGAAAATGGCGGTCAATACATTTATTTTAGGGAAGCGGGTTCCCGTCCAATGGCCTTTTTAACCGGTTGGATCAGTTTTTGGGCCACTGACCCGCCATCGATTGCGATTATGGCCATCGCAATTACGAACTATTTAGGTTATTTTGTTGGCTTTTCACCATTAACTATGAAATTTATTGCAGTAGTACTTATTCTTGTGTTCATGTTCATGCACCTACGCAGTGTGGAAGGTGGGGGAAAATTCCAAACGTATATTACTGCATTCAAAATCATTATGTTTGCTGTATTAATTGGTGTGGGTTTCTTCTACTTCAGTCCTGACTTAATGAGCTCCACTCCGGCAGGGCGTGACGTTCCAGTTGGAATTTTGGCTTTAGTAGCGGCGATTTCAGCCACTACTTGGTCGTTTGATGGAATGGCTTCCGTATGTTATATGACAGGAGAGATTAAAAATCCTAAGAAAACGATGCCAAGAGCTCTTATTATCAGTGGTGTACTTATCACTGTGTTGTATGTCCTGATAAGTGTTGTAGTAACCGGTTTACTGCCGATGGATGTATTAGCAACAAGCAGTGCACCTATTTCTGACGCGATGGCACAAATCCCTGGAATTGGGTCAGTTGCTGGTTCCTTAACGGCGATCATGGCTATTATTGTTATCATTGGCTCTCTATCAAGCTGTATCATGTTCCAACCGCGTATGCCATATGCCATGGCAAAGGACGGTCTATTCTTTAAATCCTTTGGAAAAGTGCATCCAAAATGGGGAACTCCATATATTTCAATCATGGTCCAATGTGCGATTGCCATTGTGCTTGTATTCGCTTCATCCCTAAGTGACCTATTAGGGTATTTCACTATCGTTGCTTTGCTGAAAAACTTCCTTACATTTGGGACTGTTTTTGTTCTCCGTCGTAAGAAGTCCGGCTATAATCCAATGTGGAAAATGCCGATGGGGTATGTGATGGCAGCGATTGCCATGCTTGTTACCGGAACGTTGATTGTCTCCACCTTTATGTGGGCGCCGATCCCAGGGATTATCTCTGCGATTATTGCCGTGGCTACTGGTCTTCCTGCTTATTATTATTGGGAAAGCAAGAATAAAAAAGCAGCCTCTAAAAATTAAGCTAATAGACATGGGGTGTATCCCTATGTCTATTTTTCTATTAAACGCTATCAAAAAGACCTGCTCTACTCCTGGTTTTCCCCGGGATGTTGAGCAGGTCTTTTATTATTTAGTATAGACGATTTTTCCGTTTACGATCGTCATGCTTACCTGTACATCACGCATTCGTTTCATGTCGGTATTAAACACATTACTTTCGAGAATGGTGATATCGGCGGCTTTTCCTTCTTCTAGTGTCCCTAGATAGTCTTCGCAATGCAGATTATAAGCACCCCCGGCAGTCCATGATGTTAATAATTCGGCGATGGTTAAGGTGTTTTCTGGATTAAAGGGCTTGTCCCCCTCGTTAAAATAACCGCCACAGCTGTTGTAAATCGATTCTGGGATATCATCGAATAATAACGGCAAGTCTGTCGCGCATGAAATTTTCACATTCTCGTCGGCCATTTTCCTTCTGTTCCAATAGTTTTTGGCGCGGTTTTTTCCAACTAATCGTTCGGTGAGTTCCACTTTTTCATCATAAGGATACAACGAGCTGATTTGCGGATAGATTTCTGCTACAATCTTCAATTTCCCCATTCGGGCAAGGTCTTCAGGGTCGGTTAGTTCCAAGTCGGTAATGCAATGGCGGTTGACCAGTGTGCCGTCGGGGTTGCGCTGGCATTTTTCAAAGATATTGATCGTCTGTGCTACTGCGCGGTCGCCTTGTGCATGCAGCGAGAATCGAAACCCGTTTCGATCGGCTTCCCATACATCCTCGGCAATACCGTCATAGTTTACTTTTTCCAGGCAATGGATATCAGGATTCGACTGGTAGGGCTCGTTTAAATCCCCCATTAATTGACTAATCGATCCATCGGTCATCATGTTATAGCCTGAGAACCGGACAAAATTTCCGGTTATTTTGGCGCGCATTCTTTTGCCAAATTCAATATTGATGGGTTCCCCCACCGGTTGACTCATGAAGTTGACCCGAAGTGTTAATTCATCGTCCTCCTCAAGTTGCTTAAGAATATCGACAAAGCCGTAATAGTCATCAAATCCCATTTCCTTAACCGAGGTAATCCCTCTGCTGTTCATGAAGTTCATATATTTTTTAAATTGTGACACCATGAAAGTATGGTCTTTAAAAATATCCTTCATCAATCGCCAATAAGCTTCCGGGTAACATTGATGCTTGTCAAATTGGTATTGATCCTTGTCTGCATCATTGAGCCAGCAATTTTCTACCCCTTTGGAAAATAAAATTACCGGTTTGTTTGGGAATTCCTCGTTGATGTGGTTCAAGGCATCACTTTGGATTAAGCTTACGTCTAAACCGTGACCCAAAATGAGCCTGTTCCCAGCCGTAGTCGCCACATAATCGTTTATAGCGGCGTGAATCGCTTGGGAAGTTTGTCTCCCGCTTAGGTCCATGCCGACGAAATCCATCGCATATCCGGAAAAGAAACAATGAACATCGATAAATCCCGGACAGATGAGTTGATCCCTCAATTCTATGATTCTTGTTTCCGGACCTACCAAACGTTCATCCAATTCCAGTCCGATGGAGAGGATAATACCTTCAGATATGGCAATATACCCTGGGAAGACACCTGTTTTGGTTGCTGTAAAAATATGCGCTGACTTTAGAATGGTTTCTGCATGCTTCATGAAATTCTTCCTCCTTTAAAAACAATGAATAATAGTTGGACTTTTTAATACCAATTATAAAATTTGTTCATTCAACATTCTATCAAACGGAAAAAACGTTTACAATCCTAATTTTACAATGTGTCACCAAGTATTTAAATATTTAAATTGACGTTCATTTGGAACTGGTGCTATAATCCAATTATCAACAGAAGCAAATTGGTATTAAATAATAAGTATCATATCTAGTTGTTATGATGGTAGATGCGGCACATCTTTATAAACCACATGGCTGCTAGTGTGATGACGAGAACCTTAGGAAAGGCAGATGTATGTAATGTTAAAGTTTAACGAAAGCAAACAAATTGATAGTGTGAATGGGGCACTTCAATTACGGAGTGAGATTGAGAGAATTGTAGACGAGATATATTCCGAAGGTTTTGACACTATTTTTTATATGGGAATTGGCGGCACCTACGCATCCAGTATGCAAGCCGTGACCTATATTACCGGAAAAAGCGCATTGCCTGTTTACGTCGAGAATGCGGCGGAGTACTTAACGACCGGAAACCGGAAGTTAACCAAACATTCTGTTGTGATTATTTCTTCGGTGACTGGAAGCACGGAGGAGATGGTAAGAGCTGTTTCCCAAGTAAAAGAAGTTGGGGCACGCATTGTCGGTTTCATTGATGTAAAAGAAGCTCCGCTTGCTCAAAGTGTTGATTACCTCATTTCTTATCCAGCTAATGAACAGATCAAATTTTTTATGGTTGCTGACCGCTTCATGTTCAAAAATGGCGATTTCCCGCAATATGAGCAATTCTATAGTGAGCTTGATGGGAATTTGGCAAAAGCGTTGGTTGAAGTGGAAAAGGCTGCAGATTCGTTTGGGGAACAATTCGCACGCGAACATAAGGATGACTCGATGCACTATTTTGTTGGGGCAGGAAATCATTGGGGTGCTGTTTACTCCTATGCGATGTGTTATTGGGAAGAGCAGCACTGGCTCCGGTCAAAATCAATCCATTCCTCCGAATTTTCCCATGGAACATTGGAGGTCATCGACCGGGATACCGCGGTGACCGTTTTTGTAGGTGAGGATGAACAACGTCCACTATCGGAACGAGTGGCCAAGTTCCTGCCAAGAATTTGTTCAAGATATACAATCATTGATACAAAGGATTATGCATTGGTAGGAATTAGTCCTGAATTTAGAGGTCGAATCTCGCATCTGTTATTGCGTGCGGTCACTCAACGAATCGATGCCCATCTCGAAAAAATAAATTGCCATCCGATGGAAATCAGACGCTATTACCGTCAGCTCGATTACTAGAATCGACGGAGTGAACATGACATGTAATCAAGATTAGTACCTATTAATCTTTGATTACATGTATTTTTTAAAAAAGGTGTAAACGCTTTATCAGAAAGATTAAAGGAATGCTAGGAGGCGTACTATGAAATTTGCTGCCTTGGGTGACAATTGTATTGATGTGTATGAGCGGCTCGGCAAAAGGTATCCGACCGGAAATGTCGTGGATACAGGTGTGAATATGCAATTACTCGGGATTCCGACATCGATTATTTCCACAACGGGGAACGATAAGTTTGGTGAGTGGATGATTCAGACGTTAAAGGAAGAAGGAATCGACATAACCCATTTAAAGGTAGGGATTGGACCGACAGCTGTTACTTATATGGATATGGACGGTCTTGACCGCGTGCATGGCGACTATGAAGAGGGTGTCTTGGAACAGATGGTGTTCGATGAGGACGATCTCTGTTTTGCAGCGCAGCACGATTTAGTCCATACCGCCCTATGGGGCAAGGCCGAGGTTGCCCTGCCAACGTTGAAGGAAAAAGGGGCCGTCATTAGTTTTGACTATGCAGATCGGTTGGATCATCCACTTGTGGAAAAAACACTTCCTTATGTGGATTATGGATTTTTCTCCTATAAGAAAAAGCGGGACAGCTTTATAGAACAGTATCTGAAAGATAAAACAGACCGCGGTATGAAGCTGGCGGTTGCTACTTTTGGTGACCAAGGCAGTCTTGCCTATGATGGCCAAATTTTTTATGAAGGAAAGGTTTATCCTGCGAAAGTGGTCAATACAGTGGGCGCCGGAGATAGTTTTATAGCTGGATTCCTATACGGGATTTTAACAGGCCAGTCCATCCCAGAGGCATTGGATCAAGGAGCGAAGGTGGCTGCGGAGGTCGTTTCCGTATTTGAACCTTGGGTAAAACGAAATAAGTAATCGGGGGTTAAATGATGAAAATCGGGTTATTTACATCGGGTTATCAGAGAAACCCGTTGGAACATGCGTTTGAGGACGCAAAAAGATTTGGCTATGACTACATAGAACTTTGGGGCGGCCGTCCGCATGCGTTTGCCCCTGACTTGAAAAATGGCGATATTAACGTGGTTAAAAAGCTGATTGACAAGTATGAGGTGCCAGTTAGGGTCTATACACCTGAGCACAATGCCTATCCCTATAATTTTATGATTGGTACGGAACAGATGAGAAGGGATGCCATTGATTATTTGAAGCTAGCAATGGAGATGGGGAAGGAAATGGGTGCCGAGTTTACGTTAATGTCCCCGTCCCATGCCGGCTATCTGACGACTGAAGAGGAAATTTGGCATAGATTGATAGAATCAATGAAGGAATTGACCGTTTATGCTGAAAAAATAGATCATAAAATCATCCTCGAGGCACTGACGCCGATGGAATCCAATGTTTGTACAACTGCCAATGATTTGACCAGAGTATTTGCACAAGTCGAGTCTGATCATTTGGTGGGTATGTGCGATATTGTTCCACCGTTCGTGCAGCATGAAAGCATCATGGCCTATTTTGATAAATTGCAGGATAAGATGCAGCACCTCCATGTCATTGATAGTGATGGAGCCTCTGATACGCATGTGATTCCGGGTGAGGGTGTGCTGCCACTGAAAGAATTAATGCAGGAATTAAAACACATTGGATACCAAGGCATGGCAACGATTGAATTAGTTACCGCCTACTTAAATGAGCCCCGCTTCTATGCTCGCCGGGCGATCAACAACTTAAAAGCATTAATGGACTAACCCAATATAAATAGGAAGAAAAGAGTGATTTTCCATGTTTATTGATATGCATGTTCACCCGGACTTTTATGAAAGTATTAATGTGGATGAGTAGCGGTTGGATT
>JAIMAD010000144.1 GCA_023512145.1 Bacillus sp. (in: firmicutes)
CATCTATAGTCATCAAGGTGATATCCGATTAAGACCCGCTTCCAACATGAAGCTGTTAACGGCCGCGGCTGCTCTCAATGTTTTGGGGGAAGATTATACCTTCACAACGGAAGTATTTACGGATGGGTCGATAAAAAAGAAAACACTGAAGGGGCATCTTTATTTACATGGGAAGGGCGATCCGACCCTAGTGAAATCTGACTTTGACAATATAGCAAGGGAAATACAGAAGCTCGGTATCGAAAAAATAAACGGAAACATTATCGGTGACGATTCCTGGTATGATCGCGTCCGTTATTCGCTCGACCAACCATGGAGTGATGAAAGTACTAATTATGGTGCACAGATTTCTGCATTAACAGCCTCACCGACAACAGATTACGATGCGGGGTCAGTTTTTGTGGAGGTGAAACCCGGAACGAAAAAAGGGGAAAAGCCTGTGGTCGAAATAACCCCAAAAACCAATTATGTAAAAATAGTTAACCATGCAAAGACAGTTCCTACAGACGGGAAAAGGGAACTAACCATCGAGCGGGAACACGCCAAAAACACAATAACAATTGATGGCAGCATTCCAATCAATGGCAAGAAGGAAAAAGACTGGATAGGTGTTTGGGAGCCAACTCGCTATGCAGTGACCCTTTTGAAACAATCATTAACAGAACATGGGATAACGGTTTCGGGAAAAATCAAAACGGGAATGGTGCCTGACACCGGCAGAATTTTGATAATCCATCGGTCGATGCCATTATCTGAACTGCTGATTCCATTTATGAAGTTGAGCAACAATGGCCATGCGGAAATTTTGATTAAGGAAATGGGAAGGGTGGTTAAAGGTGAAGGCAGTTGGGAAAAAGGTCTGGAAGTTCTTGATGAGGAACTGGCCAAGTTTGGTGTTAACACGAAAACGTTGGTTCTACGGGATGGATCAGGCATTTCCCATGTAAATTTAATTCCCGCCAACCAGGTATCACAACTGTTATTTGCGGTGCAAAAGGAAAAATGGTTTCCGAGCTATCTAAATTCATTACCTGTTGCCGGTGTCCAGGAGAAAATGGTCGGTGGAACCTTAAGAAATCGCTTGAAAAATCCATCTCTTAAAGGAAAGGTTAAAGCGAAAACAGGAACTATCTCTACAGTAAGCACGTTATCAGGTTATGTCATCACAAAAGGCGGACAAACCTTAATTTTTTCAATTTTGTTAAATAATTTGTTGAATGACGAATTGGGAAAAAAGATTGAGGACGAAATAGTTCAACTGTTAGCAAACACATACTAACAAAGTTAGGGCTGAATTATTATGTGGTGGATTAGACGTTTATTTATTGAGAAATATCCCTAAAATTCCACCGAAGTTCCTCGAAATAAGGTATGCTAGAGAACAACTATTACTATTTTTTAAATGAGGGATGGAAATGAGTTTGGTTGAAATCATTGTTTTAAATGAGGAAGATGGAAGAACTGCTGAAGCTTATGGAGCAGACCGCTTAGAATTGGTTTCAGCAATTGATGAAGGTGGGCTGACACCGAGTTTTGGGAAAATTAAAATGGTGGTACAAAGTGTGGAAATTCCAGTAATGGTCATGGTTCGTCCCCATAGCTATTCCTTTGTTTATCAAAAAGAGGAATGGAATTCAATCAAAGAAGAAATTAAAATTATTCAGGAGCTGGGTGCTGCGGGAATCGTTTTTGGTGCATTAACTAATAAACAAACAGTCGACTTTGAACTTCTCGCGATGGTTAAGGAAGAAGCAAAGGAACTATCCGTAACCTTCCATCGGGCCATAGATGAAACAGATCCACTGGTTATTTATAAGGCGCTGTGTCAGTCACCATATCATGTGGATCGGATCCTAACATCTGGCGGAAAACCGGTGGCATTAGCAGGAATCGAGAACTTAAAAAGTATGGTAATTGAATCACAACAAGCTATTAATTCCCCAATCATTATGCCAGGTTCAGGCCTTTCATTAAATAATATTGGCTACATACACAATGTTGTTCAAGCGCAAGAATACCATTTCGGCTCAGCAGTAAGATTCGATGGTAATTTTAGTAACCCGATTGATGGAGATGAATTACAAAGGATTAAAGATACTCTGCAATAATCTTCTAGTTGAAAAAATTCATAAAAAAATGCCTTGATGAGTTTGAATACTCATTTAGGCATTTTTAACGTAAAGGGTGAATTTTTCACATAGCGAGGGTGAATAGTAAGGATTCACGGTTTTACAAGTCACCGTGTTAAAGGTTTGTAAGATGTTTTACAGTAGATACCTACTATGACAATCTTGCATATGACATTTGTCACACCTGGGACATGACATCTGCTACTAACATGATTATTTTCTTACCTCTATAATATAAATTAATAACATAAAGGAAAGGAATTCGAATAAAATGACCTTAGAGAATACGAAAACATTGAGAAAACAAATTGCTCCTTTTGAAAAATCAACGACTAAAGAAAGTGTATGGCAGATTATCAACACAATCGTCCCATTTATCACCTTATGGTACCTTTCCTATATAAGTCTTTCCGTTTCTTATTGGTTAGCATTAGTTCCCATGGTGATTGCTGCCGGCTTTTTAACACGAATTTTCATCATATTTCATGATTGTACACATCATTCCTTTTTTAAAAACCGACGTGCTAATCGAATAGTTGGAACTGCTATGGGTGTTTTAACCATATTTCCCTTTGATCAATGGGGGCATGAACATTCCGTTCATCACGCGACAAGTGGTAATTTGGATAAGCGGGGAACAGGTGATATTTGGACGCTAACAGTGGAAGAATATTTGGCTGCACCACTGAAACTCCGGTTAGCATATCGTTTTTATCGTAATCCGTTGGTTATGTTTGGAATAGGTCCAATTTATGTATTCGTTTTTAAAAATAGATTTAACCGCAAAGGTGCCAAAAAGAAGGAACGTATGAACACATATTTAACAAATGTACTTATCGTTGCTTTGATTGGGTTGCTTTCTTGGGCAATCGGCTGGCAGTCATTTCTTTTAGTACAAGGTACAATTTTCTTCATCTCAGGTTCAGTAGGTATTTGGCTGTTTTATGTACAGCACACATTTGAAGATGCTTATTTTGAAGCAGACAAAGAATGGGAATATGTGAAAGCAGCGGTTGAAGGAAGTTCTTTCTATAAACTTCCAAAACTTATGCAATTTCTAACTGGAAATATTGGCTATCACCATGTCCACCATTTAAGCCCTAGGGTACCTAACTATAAACTTGAAGAGGCACATAAAAATACGCCTCCATTACAAAACGTACCAACAATCTCGCTTACTTCAAGCCTTCAGTCACTCCGTTTTCGCCTATGGGATGAGGAAAGCAAGAATTTTGTAAGTTTTAAAGGCATCAAAGCCTTAGCTAAAAATAAAATTTCTCATCAAGCTGAACCAGAACTTTAATTTCACCATCATTGCCGGACGCACCCAAGTTGATGGGGCGTTATTACTTAATAGTAGCGACCAGATAAGGAGAGAACTTAAATGATTCGAATTGTTATTGCCGATGATCAGGGAATGCTGTTAGAGGCAATGGGTTCCCTCCTCAATTTGGAAGATGATATGGAAGTGGTTGGTCAGGCGAGAAATGGAGAAGAGGCCCTAAAGCTTGTCCACCAATTACAGCCCGATATTTGTATCTTGGATATCGAAATGCCTGAAAAGAGCGGACTCGAGGCGGCAGAAGTTTTAAAGACAAATGGCTGCAAAGTTATTATTTTAACAACGTTTGCTAGAACTGGATATTTTGAACGTGCATTACATGCGGATGTATCGGGCTATTTATTGAAGGACAGCCCAAGCGAAAAGTTAGCTTCCTCAATTCGGAGCATTATCGATGGGATGCGTATCTACTCCCCCGAACTAATGGATGAAGATTTCAGCGAACCCGAACAGGAAATAGATAAGTTCGAACTGAGCGCAGAAGGTCAAATCTCAATTGAAACCTCGAATCAGCAAGTGAATAAAGTTGGAACTGTCAGAAATTATTTTACAACAATCTTGGATAAAATGAAGTTACCAACCGGTTAGACATAGTTAGAAAATAACCAACAGTGGCCCATAACGGCAACTGTTGGTTATTTTAGGTTGATGGCTTAATGAACCTATAAAGTAAAAAAATACAAACTGTGCTACAAATGAAAAAAGTAATTTCATTTCATAGTTGCGACTTTCTGGTGAAATAGGATTAGAATGGGAATAGAAATTGTTGATGTGGGGTGTTTAGATGGAAAAAATTCAAGAACAATACCAGGGCTGTCTCATCGGCGGAGCGATTGGTGATGCCCTAGGCTGGCCGGTGGAATTTCTTAAGATTGATGATATCCGCGGAAAATATGGGGAAAATGGGATCACAAATCTCGTAAAAGCAAGCAGTAATAAAGTAGAAATTACTGACGATACCCAGATGATGATGTTCACCGCTGAAGGAATATTACGTGCCGAAAATAGAGGACGAAACAAAGGAATTGTGGATGTACCATCAGTGGTTTATCGAAGTTATCTAAGATGGCTTACTACTCAAGGTATTGGCAGCACGGTCGAGAAAGATGGATGGATTTTTAGCATTGATGGTCTTCATGCACGAAGAGCCCCTGGTAACACCTGCTTGTCGGCACTAAAGAGTGGAAAAATGGGAATTATTCAGGAACCACTAAACACGAGTAAAGGCTGCGGAGGTGTAATGCGGACCGCTCCGATTGGATTATTTTTTGAAAAAAGAAAAGCCTTCCAACTAGGTTGTGAATGTGCGGCGATTACACACGGACATCCGAGCGGTTACCTTTGTGCAGGAGCATTAAGCTACATAATTTCTGGTCTAATCGAAGGAATGGATTTAAAGGCTTCAATTGAAGGGGCTTTAGTGGAATTAAAGTCACAACCAAATCATGAAGAGTGCAGTCTCCTTATAGAGGAGGCTCTCAAGCTAGCTTCTTTGAATTTAAATGATACCCAAGCAATTGCTAGTCTTGGCGAGGGCTGGGTGGGTGAAGAAGCATTAGCAATTGCAATCTATTGTGCCTTAAAATATCAACCTGATATTAAACAGGCATTGATTGTGGCTGTAAATCATAATGGTGATAGTGATAGCACTGGAGCGATTACGGGTTACATACTAGGAGCGTACCTCGGAATTAAAGCCATCCCGAAAAATTGGGTAAAAGACGTCGAGCTTTCCGCTGAGATACTTGAACTTGCGGATGATATGATTGTTAAATTCATGGATAGTGAGGAATGGAAACTGAAATATCCTGGGTGGTAATGAGGGGGAAAGAAAAATAAATTTAATTTAAAATTAGGTTAGATAAATTCGTAAATTTTATTATGAAAGGGAGCAACCAGAAAGTATGCTCCCTTTATGGTCTATTGATTAGTATCAAAATCAAATTCGCTCAATTGGTCCATGTGACTGGCAATCATCGCGATAATTGTCGTTGCTTCTTCTTTGCTGAAAATGAAATGGGATTCGTCTTTAAGCAACTTATCCGCTGTCGTCCAAATCCGGTTGATTCGTTTGAGGACACCGTCACCTGTTTCCTGAACCACACCAAATTGATAGGTTACTTCCACCTCATCTTCATGCTTAAAGGCCGTGACCTCAGGTGTGGACCAGTCTACATCAATTTCTTCGAAGATGTCGTCACGATTGATTTGTTCTACTTGGATATACTCATCTCTTGCATCCACATGTTCAAACCCATCCTCTATTTCAATTTCTTCATCTGATTCAAGGTAGAGACCATCATCTATATCGTCACTATCGTCGTTCATATAATCATGAAGACTATTATGGACTTCATCGATTATCTCTTCTATGTCCGAAAGGATAATTTTCGCAGTATTTCCGCTGTCGACATCAAAAGTATCAATATAAAATTCTTCGTTTTGTGGGTCAAAGAAAAGCGTGCAAAAAAAATCACGATCCAGTTCTTTCGTATCAACATCTTCAGTATCAACAAAAAATTCAATCCGTGGATGTTTGGCAGCTCTTTCAATTGTCATTTGACCAACCTGATCATATTTTTCGCAAATAGACTCCAGGTGAACTTGCAACTCTCCACATACTCTGTCAAACCATTCTAACGTCATCAAACATCCCATCCTTTCAATGTTTATCGAGGTTATTATTGCCAACTATTTCATAAATATGTCCTTTTCAGCATTTGATATTTACAAAGTCTTCTCCGAATATGAAAAATACCTCAGTATCAATCAGTTTATTGATAAAGCTGGACTTTTAGCAAAGGCGTTTGAATTTGCTAAAATAGATAAAAAGGCAGTTTTTATTTACCAATCGAACCTAAACCTCAATCAATTATAAGAACAGCTACTGAGTAAAACTTTGCCTGAGTTTGTCTACAAACTACCGCTTACACCTGTTTTCGGTATTAATATTCCTGAGGGGACCAGTCTTGGTTCCATTCGCATTGGGGAACCAACTCCACTCAGGAATCTCTATCAACAGGATGAAGCTAGCGGCGAGCCGAATTTAAACATCTTCACCGCGAAAACAGAGGAAATAGAAGTTAAACAAATTCTCGCACAAATCAAAATGGCAAGAGCATCACTGGATGAAAGTGTTGTTTATTTTACAAACAGCGATACTTACAAAACTCTTTTTTATCACCTCTCACAAAAGATGGATATCCCGATTACCTATGGTGACGGGTTGCCGGTATCTTTTAGCATTCCAGGTCAGTTAGTTTCAGGTCTTTTAGAATGGATTCAGTCAAATTATAGTGTACAGGTTTTTCTTGAATTGTTTAATGAAGGATTAATTGAGCTAGGTAAAAACATTCAATTAGTAGAAAGTGGATTTGTTGGAATTGATAAGGTGGTCGTTTCCAAAACAAAAATTGCAAAAGTGCTAAGGGAGCTTAAAATAGGATGGTCTAAAGATCGCTATCTATCATTGCTCAATATGGAATTCAACCGGTTAGGTGAAAGGTTTATGTTTGATAACAAAAATGAATTTCTTGAAACCAGAATAAAGGAAATTTTATGGATAAGGGTAAGTTTTTCGGCCATTTTTGAAAATCTACCAACCGTAGAATCAACCATGAACTATAAAAAATGTTTAACCGGAATCGCTTATATTCTTAAAAATAATTGTAAAACAAGTTCAGCGCTCGACGAGATCGCAAAAACAACTTTATTGGAAGAAATTGAAAAAATCCTCCCTTATGCAGATGAATCATTATCAAGCAATGATGTGATAGAAAAGGTGAAGGACTTACTGTTATCAGTCCGGATTAATCAATCACGTCCAAAACCAGGTCATCTTCATGTTTCTTCCTATAAAACTGGTATTTACAATAGCAGGACGAATGTCTTTATTGTGGGTATGGACAACAAGAAGTTCCCTGGTAATTCTAGCGAAGACCACTCCTACTAGATTCTGAACGGATTACGTTAGGGAACAACCTACCATTGCTTCGTGAAAAAGGCCAGGTAAACTTATATACTATGTTACAAGTTCTCGCCAGATCGAGGGGAAGTGTGACAGGCAGTTATTGTGATTTTATGATTACAAATCGCAAATCCCCTATTCGGACTTATTTTCTAAAATCCGATACAAAGCTGCTAATTTAGGAATCATGGTTAGTGTAACAGAAGAATCGTATACCTCTAAAGCTAGTTTTCTAGATGAAGATAAAATTCCTACCTACGGTGATGATGGAGTTAAAACGTTCTCCGGACGAAGAATTTCTAGAGGATTATATTGTTCCAAAACAAAAAAGTTTTTAATGCTGACGTAAATGGTTCTGCAAATATAATGCGTAAATTCCTAACACCAAATAAAATGGTTTCCACCCCAGTGAAATAAATTTAACCCATCCAGCTATATTAATGATGGTTGGGTTATTCGTCATTTAGACAAGGGTATTCTCCGCTTTGACCAAAAACTAGTTAACTAATACATTTGTTTTTTCATATTCTTCTTCAGCAAATTTTTTGACTCGCTCACAAAATTGAACGACCACCTTATTACTTGAGAAAAGTAAAAATAATTTAAGGAACGATTTCAGCGGACGATTCGTGCTGGTGTATCGAAACTGGGTTTTCTGTGGATCATTTTGACTTAATTCATACAAGGCAGTAATCTCAAACATATTGGCAAGGGTGAAGCCCACTTTTAATTTCTTGTTACCTGGGTTATTTACATATTCTAATGTCTCAACGTCGTACTCCTCAATTCGTTTCCCTTCTTTATATTTTTGACGATATATACTTCCAACACCTTCATCCGTTACTTTTACAGGTACATGACCAACTACTTGAGGCATGATTTTTTGCATATCCTCCAATGTGCCATTCAATAATCCCCAAACATGATCAATAGGAGCATTTATCTCAACTTCTTTTGTCCATTCTTTCATATAAACACTCCTTTTTTAAAAAAAATTTATGTAATTTTCTGAAAAATATTTGATACTAGATAATTCTACATTGTTAGCTTTTTTCCTTTAAAATCATTGGAAAAATAGATTTACCGGAAAAAGATTCTTACGAAATATTTTGAGTTCATAATTATACCATACCAACCTTTGCCACACCTATGGCAAGATGCTCCCAAAGAATGGCTTCGATTGCCTCCGCTTTTGATTCATCACACTCAACAATTAATATGACTTCAGTATGTATTCCACGCAATAGATTTTTCTTTTTCCGAAAGACTTTTATGAAAAAAATCTTTAAAGCTAACCCTAATACAAACCCAAAAATAGCCCCAATTATGCCCCAATAAATAGGACCCCAGGCCAGAACAAAGCCAATGCTGGCGCAAATGACGGAAAAGGCAGTGGCAAGTGCCATGGCAAGGTCTATAAGCGATATTCCATCTGAACGATGAAGAGTATCAAATATTTTCCCTTCCTCTTGGAGATTATCAAGTGGAACAGCAAAAATATTTTCCTTTTTCACACCCTTTTTTTCGATTAATGAGATGGCTAATTCTAAATACCCTGATTGTTCAAAGGTGGAGAATATCTGCATAAGATCACTTCACTTTTTCCCCCTTAAGGATAATGAAATTCGGACTTTGATAATTATTTTTCAAAAAGTTTCGCCGTTCATTCTCAATTAGTTTATTACTTTCAACGGTATTTACGTATGAATTATAAATGGAAAAACCATAGATAGATGGCAAGAATAGTAACCATTCTCCGTTCAACACATCGGTTGCTTGCTTAATTTTACCAATAAAAAGTAACGAAACAGCTTCAAGAACATGGGAAAAGTAGAAAAAGGCAACAGACCAGATAATAACAAAAAAGGCACTGACAATCTGATGGAGATATAGGTGACCTAAACCGGGCATAAATAGGGACCATAATACAGCACTAACGGGATTCCTTTTATCTAGGTAATTAATTTCCAAAGAACCAATACTAAAGGTATTATACGGATGATTCTCATGTTCAGCCAAAAGATAAATCTGATTCAAATCAACGGTGGTCCGATAACTATCCCAGATAGTAAATAAATAAACAGGAATATAAATCAGTAACCATCTTGTATCTAATACTTCTTTAGCCAAATCAATTTTTCCTTGAAAGGAGTAAATCATCGCTTCGTTTACATGGGCCAAAATATGTTTTTTGCCATGTTCCAACCTAAATT
>JAIMAD010000145.1 GCA_023512145.1 Bacillus sp. (in: firmicutes)
GGCTGACCACCTGTTTTTTCATAATTCTTTTTCGCTTGTTTCACAAGGTCAAAATCTTTTCCTAGTTCGACATCTTGATTATTGATACCATTGCGTGTCTTTTGTTCGGGGTTTTGCTGCTTTGAACGTTTTTTCAAAGGTAGTCCTCCTCCTCTTAATGCTCTTCTAGAATCATCGTGTTCTGAAACTGCTGAAGCTGCAGTCTCATCCGATGGAGTTGATCCCGTTGTTGCGAATTGGCACTTTGTGCCATCTTGGTGATATTAAGATAGGTTTCCTCAAGTTCTTGTAACGCTTTTGTATAATCATCGTTATTATAATTTTCTTGAAGGCTGCTTTCTTTAAATTGATCTTGGGCATATCGAATAGTATCCTCACACTGCTGTAGTAAATTTTCCATTGAATCACGAGTAGCCATCCAAGTACCCCCTTCATGTTTGTGCACAAACAATCATTGAAGCATTTTGCTTCATTTCTTATTGTGTTCTCAATTCCATATCCTATTACACAAAAAAAATACCATTTTTGAATAAAACAATTCAATTGGATATGCATTTGGGTTCATGCTAAAATTGTAAAGCGGATGACCTTGATCTGGATTTACCAACCAGAGCAAGGCGAGGGAACTGGATTGTTCACAAAGTTCCAATACTTAAACCAAAGGAGGTTTTCTGAAATGCTTCAGACTAAACCTTTTCCATATGCAACGGACAATAAACGCTACCATACTTGGAATTACCACCTACGTGGCCAATTTGGTCATAAGGTCTTTAAAGTGGCACTAGATGGCGGATTTGACTGTCCGAATCGTGACGGTACGGTCGCCCACGGTGGTTGCACATTTTGTAGTGCAGCTGGATCAGGGGATTTCGCCGGGAACCGTGTCGAAACTCTGGAAATGCAATTCAACGAAATAAAAGAAAAAATGCACACAAAATGGAAAGACGGCAAATATATGGCCTACTTTCAGGCCTTCACGAATACCCATGCACCTGTTGCGGTTCTTCGTGAAAAGTATGAGACGGTTCTAAAGCAGGAAGACGTCGTCGGTTTATCGATTGCAACTAGGCCTGACTGCTTGCCAGATGATGTTGTCGAGTATTTGGCTGAATTAAATGAAAGAACATACCTATGGGTTGAATTGGGGCTACAAACTGTCCACGAACAGACTGGGTTACTGATTAATCGTGCCCACGATTTTCATGTGTATCAAGACGGTGTCAATAAGCTAAGGAAGCATGGAATTCGTGTTTGCACACATATTATTAATGGACTGCCACTTGAATCAACTGAAATGATGATGGAAACCGCTCGTGAAGTTGCCAAATTGGATGTCCAAGGGATTAAGATTCATTTGCTTCATTTGTTAAAAGGCACTCCTATGGTAAAACAATATGAAAAAGGCATGCTCGATTTTCTTTCGCAAGAGGACTATGTAAAGTTAGTATGCGACCAATTGGAAATTTTACCGCCGGAAATGATTGTTCATCGTATTACGGGTGATGGACCGATTGATTTGATGGTTGGTCCAATGTGGAGTGTGAATAAGTGGGAAGTGTTAAATGCTATTGATGCTGAATTGAAGCGAAGGGATAGCTGTCAGGGTAAATTTTATCAAGGTAAAACGGTTTGATTATGAATTTGGAGCGTATTCTTCCGTTTGCACATAATTTTCTTGCCAAAGCGGTTAAACCGGCTGATAACGTTGTTGATGTGACAGTATGAAAGAGCACGACACTATTTTCTTAGACGGGCTTGTTGGGGATAATTCAGCCTCAGGTCAGCACCCGTGTTTATAATTTACTCTACTAACCATCGAGAGGGTGTAGAACGTGAGTCATTGCTTCGTTATTGCCTCATATAAACCAACACGCAGTGCATGTTTTGCATTATATATTGATTAATCAACATAATCATCCTGCTTTTTTCGTTGCCACTTGAGAAAGAATAAAAAGACCAGGCTCTGGTCTTTTTACTTTTTCAATAATTTGGTCACAAACGTGGGTACGGATTTTTGAAACGACCGGTAGGCTAGGCCATTGAAATAAAAGAAGTAGCTTACCCAGCCACCCGATTTAATGAGATCTTTTGCCAGTTTACGGACATTCTTTTGTTTGTGTACCTTTGTATCCGATAAATAAATCCCCAACAAGCCGCGATTTATCAACTGATGGAATTCTTTATGTGGAAGGAATTCAGTATGTCGGTCCGCTTCGACAATAAAATACTTTAAGCGCTTAAAAAGTGTTTCTTGACTATCATAGTAGGAACAAAAGTTTAAGTCCCCTTCTCTTCTATCTTCCTCTTGGTCAATAAAATAATCCAAAAGGATATGTAGGCCTTGAATATATGGAAAATATCCTTTTCGAATATTTTCAGCATCACGCTCCTGAAAATCATCACGCATCCCATATGATAGTAAACAAAAAATTCCCAGTGTGGAACCAGAGCATGCTGAGAATTCATACCATTCCATTTCGGGAAAACGTTTTTGATGGGTATGAAACCATTTTTCCAAACGTGGTACCCGCTCGACAGGAATTACATGCTTGTGTATTTGTAAATCACAATAATAGTGGCAAAGCTCTAGGAGATAATCCTTGATAACATCATAATGCTCTAAATCCTTCAGAACGGAACGACAGGTTTCCGATAAATCAAGCAAATAATGATCGTCATCGTGATCAGTGCGGTACCGATAATAATCTTTTCGCGTCGCATTTATGTCAAGTGCATCTGACATGGACTCATGCAGTGCAGCAAAGTCCTCTGGATCAAGTGAAGTACTACGGTCACAAAGATTATCTAAATAATCGCTGATTGTCTGATAGGCAACAATAAACTTTATGGCGTTTTTATAATCATCCTTCGCCGTTAGGGCGAGAATGGCCCCACCTTCACAATGGAACGTTTTATGCTCTAAACTTGCAAGGGCTTGGCTTCTTAACTCTAGATTCGGAATTTTTTCAGCTCTACTTTTCCAATAAGCCAATTCTTGATGGACTGCTGGGAGTATTTTGCGATATACCCCTAACATAAGGGTGATGGGCATCACGGAAACCAACAACCTTTCTAAACGATATAACCAATTGCTTTTAATTGGCTGTTAACGAAATCCTTTGCGTAATCAAATACGTCCTCCCGCTCCGGTTCATTAAAGATTTCATGGTAGTATTTAGGCCATTCCTTGATTCTCTTTTCTGATGATGGGACATGATTGAACCACTCCCTTACAGCACCTTTATTGACAATGATGTCATCCCCGCCCTGCATGACCAGCATGGGGATATCCTGTGTTTTTTCGATATAATAAAATGCCTCTTTCATGGCATCCGCCAGTTCCCGATACCATCTAACTGAAACTTTGGTTATATATAGACTATCATCGGCATCGACTTTAAGTACTTCCTCGTTTCTCGTCCCCATTTGGACGGTCAATCCAGAATTCATCCTTAATGAAGGAAATACCACATTCAAGCCGTATGATAACATATCTATAAATTTAGAAGGAGAATGAACCAATCCTAAACATGGGGAAGAAAGAATCACTCCCGCAATATTTAACTTCTCTACCTGTAATAAACGAATGGCGATTAAGCCTCCCATGCTATGCCCAAGTAAAAAGACCGGTAACTCATAACGGTAAGCAGCCTGTAGCCAGTCCTTCACTTCACTTGTATATTCATTGAAGGAATCTATATGACCGCGACGAGACCTTGTCGTCATGCCTTGCCCAGGAAGATCACCCATAATTACATGGAAGCCTGCTAAACGCCACATTTCAATTAGCCAGCTGTAGCGGCGATGATGTTCCATTGCCCCATGGACCATCACAATAACCGCCTTCGCTTCACCTTCTGCTTCCCACTTCCACATCTATTTTCCCCCTAGAAAAAGTTATTGGCGTTTGTTAAATATTTTTTATTCAATTAGACTTACCTGAGAGTTCTTTTTTTATAGGCAAGCTGAAAATTTTGAAAGTGAATTTTAGTTTTATATAAAAATTTATCATCGTAAAAGGAGCGAAACATATGATTTATCCGTATAAAGATAAGTATCCAATAATTGCTAAGACAGCATATATTGCTGATTATGTAACGATTACTGGTAATGTTGAAATTGGTGAGGAATCAAGTGTCTGGTTTAACACTGTTATTCGTGGAGATGTTGCCCCGACCATTATTGGTAAAAAAGTAAATATCCAAGACAATTCTATTTTACACCAAAGCCCTAATAACCCGCTAATTTTAGAAGATGAGGTAACGATTGGTCATCAAGTTATCCTCCATAGTTGTATCATCCGAAAAAAGGCATTAATTGGGATGGGATCAATCGTTCTTGATCAGGCTGAAATCGGTGAAGGGGCTTTTATTGGAGCTGGGAGCCTTGTTCCACAAGGAAAGAAAATTCCACCCAATACCTTAGCTTTTGGTAGACCTGCAAAAGTTATTAGAGAATTGACAGCAGAAGACATCAAAGATATGGAAAGAATCTCTACAGAATATGCGCAAAAGGGTCAATATTATAAGTCATTACAATCATGAATTTCAAAATAAAAGCTCCCATGTAGTTAATGTAACAGATTCACCAGGAAGGTGCTAAACATAACCATAAGGTCAAATCCCTTGGTTAATTCGCAAGTTTTTCTCTTCTCAATTCTCAGAAAAATTCACATTGTCGGACCAAGAGTCCCCCTATTGAGGACATTTTCCTCGTTCCCATGGCAGTTTTGTCCTTAAGAGCCATTATTTTCACAAAAAAATGCACACGAGATTTCAGATGTGAAATGGCGTGTGCATAGCATGATTATTTGAAAGTCTGTACCATTATAGTAAACCCTTAAGAAATGAATCATTAGTGCTAAAAATTAACCCTTTAACGTTTCTAATACCTTCTTTTTTACAAAGTCAGATTGGAAGGAATATACGTCTTCGACATACACTTGGTGCCATACCATGAACATCAGCACCGTCCAAATCTTCCTGCTGTTGTCGGCTTTGCCTTGACAATGATCCTCAAGCAGTCGTAAAGCGTACGTTTTATTGAGTAAATGATCCGTATTACTTTCTCGAATTATTTTTTTCGCCCATTCGTTCATTTCGTCCTTTAACCAATGACGAAGGGGTACGGGAAACCCTAGTTTCTTGCGGTTAAGCACATGATCTGGAATAATTCCCTCGGCAGCTTTTCTCAAAATATACTTCGTCGTCCCATTTGCTGTCTTCAAGCTTGTCGGTATTTTCGATGCAACTTCAAACACTGCTTTATCAAGGAAAGGAACACGGAGCTCTAATGAATGAGCCATCGTCACCCTATCCGCTTTTAGTAGAATATCACCGCGCATCCATGTATGGATATCAATATATTGCATTCGGTCAACAGGATCGTAGCCTTTTGATTCCTCATAAAGTGGCTTGGTAATGTCCAAATAGTCTAAGCCTTCACGGTATACATTTAATAAGTCGCGTTTTTCTTCTTCCGTGAACATTTTTGCATTACCAATGTAGCGCTCCTCCATTGGGGTGACACCGCGTTCAATAAAACTCTTACCCCTCATCCCTTCAGGCATCAAGTTCGCGATCCTTTTTAAGAGTACTTTTCCGACCCTCGGGATTTTATTGAAAATCTCTAATGAATGGGGCTCACGGTAAATATTGTAGCCTCCGAACAACTCATCCGCACCCTCGCCTGATAGAACCACTGTTACGTGCTTCCTGGCCTCACGGGCCACAAAGTAAAGGGGTACACAGGCTGGATCTGCAAGTGGGTCATCCATATGCCACATGATTTTTGGGATTTCATTCATATATTCCTGTGGTGTAATCACATAACTAATGTTTTCAACGCCAATCTTTTCAGCTGTTTCCTTGGCCACATCGATTTCGCTAAATCCATTATGCTCAAAACCAACGGAGAATGTTTTAATGGCAGGGTTAATCTCTCTCGCAATCGATGCGATGATGGTAGAGTCAATCCCACCTGAGAGGAACGAACCGACTGGGACATCACTGATCATGTGCATTTTAACAGTATCGTATAGAACTTCTTTAATTTCTTTGATAAAATCAGTTTCTGATTTATTGACAGGCTTAAATTGGGCCTTCCAATACTGTTTAATCTCAATAAGTGAGCCGATTTTTTTAGTAAAATAATGTCCTGGCTCTAATTTTTTTATTCCCGCTGACATCGTGTTTGGTTCAGGAACAAATTGATAGGTTAAATAGTGCTGTAAGGCATCATAATCAAGCACATCATTTTCCAAGGAGAGCAAAATACTCTTTTTCTCCGATGAAAAGAATGTCTTTTCCCCATCTTCAAAATAGAAGAATGGTTTGATTCCAAAGGGATCACGTGCCCCAAAAAGCGTTTGTTCTTGTTTATCCCAAATAACGAATGAAAACATGCCGCGTAGTTTTTCGACCGCTTTTTCCTTTAAAAGGCTGTAAAGTGCGATGATAACCTCCGTATCGGAGTTGGTCGCAAATGTTAAGCCTTCTGCTAATAGCTCCGCGCGAAGCTCAACATAGTTATAAACTTCACCATTAAAAATAATCCAATAGCGCTCATTTTCAAAGTTGAGCGGTTGGTGGCCACTTTCAATATCAATAATACTTAAGCGGCGGAAACCAAATTGAATATGGTCATCATAATAAAAACCATCATCATCTGGTCCACGATGGGTAATAATATCGTTCATATTTTTAAATTGCTTTTTTTGTTCATCACTATAGTTTTGTGTTTTGTCGTGTACACAACCTATAAAACCGCACATTATGTACCTCACCTACTCCATTTCTAAATATCCTTAATAGGATGTCCTGTAAAAAATATACTCATTTATAATAACATCTTTTAAAAACAAATGGCACTGTGAACAAAATGTAATTGGACTCCCTTCATTTTTCACTCCTTTTGGCCTACTTAAACATTTACTCCATTAACTATACAAAACTATAAGACGAAAAAATAAAAACAGGAGTTACATGTAAAATGCAACTCCCTTTCATTTTAGTTAGCACAAGTGCTCAAGTCTCGGTCCTAAGACCGTGACCAAGGCACTTTTTGCTTTTTATTTTATTGATTTGCTTGTTCACGTAATGTTTCAGCTTTATCGGTACGTTCCCATGGAAGATCAATATCTGTTCGTCCAAAGTGACCGTATGCTGCTGTTTGTTGGTAAATTGGACGGCGAAGGTCCAACATCTTAATAATACCCGCTGGGCGAAGGTCAAAGTTTTCGCTAACTAAGTCAACTAGAACATCTTCGCTCACGGTACCTGTACCAAACGTATCAATAGCGATTGACACAGGTCTTGCAACACCAATTGCATAGGCAAGCTGAACTTCTACCTTATCAGCAAGGCCTGCTGCCACAATATTTTTAGCCACATAACGAGCTGCATAGGCTGCAGAACGGTCTACTTTTGTAGGATCCTTACCGGAGAAGGCACCGCCGCCATGTCGTGCATAGCCGCCATACGTATCAACAATAATTTTTCGACCTGTTAAGCCTGCATCACCTTGTGGTCCGCCAATAACGAAACGACCTGTTGGGTTAATGAAGTATTTTGTATTTTCGTCAATTAGTTCTTGAGGAACAACTGGATTGATAACATATTCCTTCAAATTACGTTGAATTTGGTCCAACGTTACATCTGGACTATGCTGTGTTGAAATGACAATTGTATCAATACGAACTGGTTTGTCAAATTCATTGTACTCTACGGTTACTTGTGTTTTACCATCTGGGCGAAGCCACTGAAGAAGCTTATCCTTACGAACTTCAGTTAACCGACGAGCAAGTTTATGGGCCAATGAAATCGGAAGTGGCATAAGCTCTGTTGTTTCATTACAAGCATAACCAAACATTAACCCTTGGTCTCCTGCCCCGATTGCTTCGATTTCTTCATCAGACATTAGGCCTTCACGTGCTTCGAGCGCTTGATCAACACCCAAGGCGATATCAGCACTCTGTTCACCAATGGAGGTTAATACAGCACAAGTCTCAGAGTCAAAGCCATATTTAGCACGATCATAACCAATACCTTTAATCGTTTCACGAACAATTTTTGGAATATCTACGTATGTAGAAGTAGTTATTTCTCCTGCCACAAGTACTAAGCCTGTTGTTACTGTAGTTTCTGCGGCAACACGAGCATTAGCATCCTTCGCTAAAATAGCATCTAAAATAGAATCAGAAATTTGGTCACACATCTTATCGGGATGACCTTCAGTTACTGATTCAGAAGTGAACAAACGACGTTTTGTTGACATCTGAATTCCTCCTATATTTTGAGATAAATCAAGGTTTTATGAAGGTTACAGGAATACTTCTTAAACCACTGATATTGATACGGAACTCATTCCCTTAGTATGAAGTAAACAAAGGGTTTTTATTAGAAGAGAATAACCGAAAGCTTTATTCCAATCATAATTATAAAAGGACATATACAAAACAAAAAACCTTACCATCATGAGGAAAGGTTTTTTCTGGCCTTTCACTCTTATCGCTCAAGGTCAAAGCCTTGCGTCAGATTAGCACCTTCGCTCCCTGAGAAGAATTAGCTTAACAGTCATTCTTCCACAAAAGCAGGTTGCTGGGTTTCATAGGGCCTGTCCCTCCACCAGCTCGGGATAAGAGAGTATCCGTTCAAATTAAAATAATACCCACTGTGTCGAACAAAGTCAATGAATTCTTTTCGAAACTTTCCTTTAGACCATAAAAGAAAAAAATATAAGAGATTTTTTTACTACTTCAAAAGCTAATTAGTATCATCTATTAAGAAAAAGTGTCGAATATTTAAAAATCATAAAATTTCGTGGATTATTATTCCAAATATGATATACTTTTCTATTAATACCAATAAAATAAAACTAAAAAAGGAAGGTTTCAATATATGAATTCAGTTCATATTCCAAATGAATTAAGGGAATTATTAGCAGAAAGTCATGTCCACACTCAATTATCTGTTCCCCAATTAGTTGAAAAAGTTCTAAGCCGCAACGAAGGAACATTAACCTCCACAGGCGCAGTTCTAGTCTCTACTGGAAAATATACAGGCCGTTCTCCACAGGATAAATTTTTCGTCATGGAAGAGTCCACGAAGGATAAAATTGACTGGGGCTCCCCATCAAACCAACCTATTTCTGAAGATATTTTCACAAGCCTTTACAAAAAGGTGCTTGAGTACTTAAAACAGAGAAATGAACTATTTGTTTTTAAAGGCTTTGCCGGTGCAGATAAAAAGTCCCAATTGCCCATCCAAGTGGTCAATGAATTTGCATGGCATAATTTATTTGTTCACCAACTGTTCATTCGTCCATCAGAAAAGGAATTACTGGACCACAATACAGGCTTCACCATAATCTCCGCACCTAATTTCAAAGCAGATCCCATGATCGATGGGACTAACTCGGAGACTTTTATCATTATCTCATTTGAACGCCGCATTGTTTTAATTGGTGGAACGGAGTATGCAGGTGAAATGAAAAAGTCTATTTTTTCCGTAATGAATTTTTTGCTGCCTGAGAATAATATCTTATCGACGCACTGTTCAGCAA
>JAIMAD010000013.1 GCA_023512145.1 Bacillus sp. (in: firmicutes)
ACCCAAACCTATTTGGAAAAACTCGGCCTCCCGGTAGTGTCGGTAGAAGCGCTGACAGGTTACCCTAGCATCCTGGACGGGCGAGTAAAAACGCTGCATCCCGCCATTTTCGGCGGGCTGCTGGCGCGCCGCGAAAAGAAGCACCTGGACCAATTGGCGCAATACAACATCCCGGAGATTGACTGCGTCATTGTAGACCTTTACCCATTCGAAGAGACGGTAGCCAGCGCGGCCGATGAGGCAGAAATCATCGAAAAAATTGACGCTCGCAGAAGCACAGTCTATTGCCAATGATTTAAATGTCACAATCGCCACAGTTAGTGCTGATTTAACGAAATTAGAAGAGAGATTACAAACGTTTGGATTATTGCTGATTAGAAGAAGAGGTTATGGCGTTGAAATTGACGGCCACGAAGGTGCCAAAAGAAGAGCAATGAGTAATCTAATATCAGAGTATCTAGATGAGTCAGAAATGCTTTCACTCGCTAAAGAAAATATTCAAAAGCGATCCTCTCAGCAAATCAATCTAATTTCTGAACGACTTTTAGGACTGGTTGATAAGAAAAAGCTGCACACCGTTGAAAAAGTAGTAGAAGCAGCAATTCAGGATTTACCTTTTACTATGGCGGATAGCGCTTATATTGGATTGGTTGTTCATTTGGCACTGGCAGTTGAACGAATCCAAAAAGGTGAAGGAATTACGATAAACCTGTCTTATTTAGAGCAACAACAATTATCTAAGGAATATAAATTTGCAGAAAAGATTGTTGCTCAACTGGAGCATATTTTTCAAATTAAGATTCCCCAAGCTGAGGTTGCCTATATCACCATGCACTTAAAGGGTGCAAAGCTAAGACATGATAAGGAATATGTAATCGAGGACGCCAGCTTGCAGGTAGCAATGAAATCAAAGAATTTAATTGAACTAGTTGGGAAACGAGTTGGCAAGGATTTATCTGTTAATCGTTCACTATTTGAAGGTTTAGTTATGCATTTGAAACCTGCCATCTATCGCATGAATCAAAAAATGGGGATTAGTAATCCACTATTGGATAGAATTAAGCGGGATTATGCAGAGTTATTTTCCAATGTAAAACAAGCAGTTGAACAAGTATTTCATGAGTTTTCTGTACCAGATGAGGAAATTGGTTATCTCGTTATGCACTTTGGCGCTGCTATCTTGGGGAACAAGGATATCATTCATTTAAAAACATTGGTTATTTGCTCAAGTGGAATTGGTACTTCTAAGATGCTGGCTACAAGAATACAACAAGAGTTTCCAGAGTTGCAACAAATTCAAAATGTTTCAGTCATGGAATTCAAAAAAATGAAAACGGATAATTATCAGTTAATTATTTCAACAATCCCGATTCCCGATTATCATTTGGATTATATTTTAGTCAGTCCTATTTTAACTAAGGATGAAATTGAGAAGATTCGTTCTTTTATAAATGAACAGATTATCATTAATGGGTCAGAAAAGAAGTTTTCGGATGCTGTGAGTGAACCGGTCAAGGAGAAAAATACAAGTATGCTCATCAAAGAGATGCATAGCATACAAGGATACGCCCTGACAATTGCAACAATTTTAGAGGGATTCGAATTAAAGAAAGTAATGGGAATTCAAACAACAGATGCGGCTCTTAAACTAGCCAGTAAAGAGTTGTTCGATAAGAAAAAAATTACTAATATTGAAGCCGTTGTCGGTGCGATAATTGATAGAGAAAAGCTCGGGGGACTTGGCATTCCTGAAACAGCTATGGCATTATTCCATGCGCGGTCATCACATGTAATGACCCAAACCTTCACAATCTATGTTTTAGAAAAACCAGTTGAGGTTATCGGTATGGATCAAAAGGTAATGGAAATATCGTCACTCGTTTTAATGCTGTCACCTGAAGAAACAGATGAGCAAGCATTAGAAGTTCTGAGTTACCTTAGCTCATTATTAATCGAGAGTGAAGAAAGTATTTCAGTGTTTCAATCAGGTGACCAGGAAAAAGTAAAAACATATCTAACAGCAAACTTGGATCAGTTTTTCACAGAGAAGTTAATGGAAATAAGGGGTGTAAACTAATGTCAAACTCAATTCTAACAAAAGAAAATATTTTATTAAATACAACAATCGGTACGAAGGAAGAAGCAATTAGATTAACAGGAAGTATTCTTGTCGATAAGGGATATGTAGACGCAAGCTATATCGATAAAATGCTTGAAAGAGAACAACTAACTTCTACCTATATGGGTAACTTTGTAGCAATACCACATGGTACAGAGGATTCGAAGCCATTTGTGAAGGAATCAGGCATTTCTTTCGTTCAAGTGCCACAAGGTGTGGACTTTGGTGGTGGAAACATCGTCAAGCTACTAATAGGGATTGCCGGTAAAGATAACGAACATCTAGATATTCTATCAACGATTGCTATCGTCTGCTCAGAAGAAGAAAATATAGAAAAACTTGTTGCGGCAACAACCGCGGAAGAGATTTTAGCTATTTTCGAAGGAGGCTACTAAATTGCTAGCTGTCCACTTTGGGGCTGGAAACATTGGTCGTGGCTTTATCGGTAATTTATTGTACCATTCAGGATATGAAACTTGCTTTGTTGATGTAAACGGTGAAATAGTCGACCTAATCAATGAAAAAAAAGAATATCGTGTTGTTCTAGCCGAACTTGAGCAGTCGGAAGTCAGCGTGAAAAATGTGAGGGCAATCAATAGTGCGCTAAACCCTGAACAAGTAATTGATGCAATAGCTGAGGCCGATCTTGTAACGACCGCCATTGGTCCCAACATTCTGCCGTTTATTGCGAATTTGCTGGCAGAGGGGTTACGTAAACGCCTGGAAAAGACAGATAAACCGCTCAACATTATCGCGTGTGAAAACATGATCGGCGGGACATCTTTTTTAAAAGAAAAGCTTTATGAAAAATTAACAACCGAAGAAAAAGCACAATTTGATCAGCATTTTGGATTTCCAGATTCCGCTGTCGACCGGATTGTTCCAAACCAAGTAAATGAAGATAAATTAATGGTTAAGGTTGAACCTTTTTATGAGTGGGTTGTTGAAGAAACCAAGATTGTTGGGGAAAAGCCTGTGATTAAGGGAATTACGTATGTACAAGAGTTAGTTCCCTATATTGAACGAAAACTGTTCACCGTTAATACAGGTCATGCCTTAGCAGCCTATTTTGGTTATTATTATGGAATGGAAACCATTAATAGTACGATGGAGAATCGGCAAGTAAGTGAGTTAGTAGAGGGTGCGTTGAAAGAAAGTGGCGCGTTTTTAGTAAAGAAATATGGCTTTGACAAAGAAGAACATCATAAATATATTCAAAAGATTATCGGTCGCTTTTCTAACTCTTATATCGTTGATGAAGTAACGAGAGTAGCACGTTCGCCAATTCGCAAGCTTGGGCCAAATGATCGTCTTGTTAGCCCTGCTAGACAATATGCTGAAGTGATTGGGGAAGAACCGACCTATCTTATGAAGGGAATTGCAGCGGCGCTTCTTTACGACTTTCAAGGTGATGAGGAAGCAGTGCAAGTCCAGACAGTGATTCAGCAACAAGGGTTAGAAGCAGCGATTGAGAAGTTTACACAGCTTGATCCAACGTCGCCTTTGTTTACAGGGATAGTTGAGCAATACAATCAATTAAAGAGTAATAAGTAGAGGAAGCTTTTATAAAAGAATTAAGGGTATGCGAGATAAACATCGCGACTCCTTAATTCTTTTTTTGTTTTGGAAATTATGTAAAAGCGGTTCATAAGCCCAAGTCCTCGCTCGGTCGATAAGAGCGGTTCATAAGCCCAAAAAGGTGAAAAAAGTCCATGCTCGGTCGATAAGAGCGGTTTATAAGCCCAAAAAGGTGAAAAAAGTCCATGCTCGGTCGATAAGAGCGGTTCATAAGCCCAAAAAGGTGAAAAAATGAATGTAGTATATAAAGTGGACATAGGTAGTGGCGTCATGCGAAGTAGTAACATTTGTTATGCTCGGCATTATCCTGGTAAGCCTGAATAATATTAATTCAACATTAAAGAAAATGAATGGTGCCAACAAAGACTATAACAAGTAAGATTAAAATAAATTATGGAGTTGACTCTTAAGCTGCTGAACATTTTTTAACAAAAAACTAATCAAACGTTTAATTAAATCGAGTTGAGTCCACGGTAAATAAGGTTGTAGCCTAAGTTGCTAATAAAATAGTGGATTTCATCCTAGAAAATGCATTTTTTAAATCAACTTAAAGATCAATATGGTAATGTTTTAGCATAAGCAGGTAAAATTATTATAAAAAGGGGTTTTTCTATTGAAACAAGCTTTACTAGTGATTGATGCCCAACAAGAATTAATTGATGGTAATGAAAAGATAAAAAGTGTTTTTAATAAAGAAGAACTTTTGAATAATATTAATTTGGTTATAAAAAAAGCATTAAAATCAGATTCATTGGTTATTTTTATGAGAGATAAAGATGTGGCTAATGGTGAAGGTAAAGGATTTCAAATACACCAGGAAATTAAAGTGCCACCCACTTCAACACTGTTTGATAAAAAGGCTACTAACTCGTTTTATGGAACACCGTTATTAGGTTTTTTAAAGGACAATGAAATCGAACATCTTGTTATTATGGGCTGTCAAACAGAGCACTGTATTGATACGGCGGTTAGAACTGGTACAATCAATGGTTTTGATATCACTTTAGTTGGTGATGGCCATTCAACAACAGACTCGTTAACATTATCTGCTGAACAGATAATAAGTCATCATAATGAAATACTACATGGTCATTTCAATGTAGACAATTTTTCAGTCGTTAGAAATGGTAGTGAAGACTTGTTTCAGCCAAACCATACCAATTACCGATAAATTATGTTTTGAGGCAGCTTTATAGTAGGAAAGGATGGTGTTTTCGTTGAACAGATACTCAATCGAAGAATTCATCAAAAAAACGGAGCAAGAGGATAAAGGAGAAGGTTTTTTTGAATTAGAGACACCGCGTATGTTAGAAGTTAATCTTGATGGTCAAGTATGGGCCAAGGCTGGTGCGATGGTCGCATATCACGGCGATATAAAATTTGTGCGTGAAAGCATATTGGAGCATGGTCTTGGAACAGCGTTCAAAAAGGCATTTACGGGTGAAGGTGCCTCGCTTATGAAGGCCAACGGAAAGGGGAAATTGTATCTTGCGGATAGTGGGAAAAAGATTATTATCCTACATCTGCAAAACGAATCTATTTATGTTAATGGCAATGATCTACTTGCATTTGAGCCAAGCATTAAATGGGAGATTAAATTAATGAAGCGTATTGCCGGGATGATGGCTGGTGGTTTATTCAATGTTCGCTGTGAAGGAACAGGAATGATAGCGCTGACTACTCATTATGAACCACTAACGTTAAAGGTTACGCCAAGCCAACCAATCATTACTGATCCAAATGCGACGGTTGCATGGTCTGGCAACCTACAACCTGAATTTCAAACGGATATTAGTTTAAAAACATTTCTAGGCAGAGGAAGCGGCGAGTCCATTCAAATGAAGTTCGCGGGAGAGGGATTTGTAGTCGTACAACCTTACGAAGAAGTTCGTATGAATGAAAAGGGATAATCACCTATGCTACACCGTTCAGGTCCTCTGAACGGTGTTTCTATTTAATCGGCTCCCAAAAGGCAGCGCCTAGAGCTTTTCGTAAAATTCCAACCTCGACAAGCTTTTTACCCGTTTTTGAGAAAAAAACCTTATGGAGAAGGATTCTTAGCAGATTTAATCAAACGTTTGATTAGTATCAGTAAAAAAGGAAACCTGTAAAATGTTGTAAGTATTTAGTGGAAGGGAGAACTTTTAGAGGTTGTTTGTATGTAACAGGGAATATCCGTCCAACTTATCGACAAACTTTTCCCGGGTTTAGGAGGAAAAAACCCAATGTAGAGGGATTTTCAACAGATTTAATCAAACGTTTGATTAGTACCAATAAAAAGGGAAACTAGTCAGAATCTGAATGTATCTAGTGGAAACCTTCTTTTTTTTTAGTATGACTGACGAGATCGTTACTACAAACAAGTAATGATAAAGGAAGTTGGCCACTATGAGACGGGACCAACGAGTATGATAATCCGAACAGTAGGATGAGATTTTTTTAAAAATTCTTCATTTTGTCTGAATTTTGACAATTGTATATATCACTCTGTTTTCCGCTTCTATCCAGTATTTAAATGGATAATTTTAGTCTATAATAAAATAAAAAGAGATTTGTGAAGGAGTGAGCAAACTATGGAAAATGAAAAAAAGAAAGTGGTTATCTTAGGTGGAGGATATGCAGGATTAATGACAGCTGTGACTTTGCAGAAGAAGGTTCATCCGTCCCGGATCGAGATTTATTTGGTCAATAACAAAGATTATCATTATATTACCACCAAGGTTCATGAAGCGGGAGCAGGAACCGTAAACCCAGATTCGATTAAATTACCGATTCATGAATTAATTGATTCCGAGCGCGTGACCTTCATTCAAGATGAAGTGATTGGATTGGATCCAGAACGGAAAAAGGTGCTTTGTAAAAATAAGACATTAACATATGATTATGTCGTTGTCGGAATTGGTGGCGCACCCAAAACTTTTGACATCCCTGGATTAGAAGAACACGCCTTCTTTTTGTTCAATTGGGAAGGGACGTACCGCCTACGGATGCATATTGAAGAACAATTTCAGAAATTTAGTCAACAACCTAATGGGAAGTTGAATTTGGTTATTGGTGGAACAGGGTTTACAGGAACGGAGTTTATCCATGAGCTAAAGAAAGGAATCCCGGCACTTTGTCAGAAATATAAGGTTGTGCCAAATGACGTTCAGATAATTGTTGTCGAACCCAACCAGGAAGTTCTTCAAGGTTACCCTGATTCTATTGTTAGAGATGCAGTAACATCGTTCAATGACATAGGTTGTGAATTTAAAATAGGGGTCCCTGTGACGAAGGTAGAGAAAGAAAAGGTCATATTAGAAGACGGAATGGAGATTTTAACCAAAACGTTTATCTGGGCAGGTGGAGTTCAGGGGAATCCAATCTTGGAAGGAATTGGGTTTGAGTTGTTGGACGGTCGAGTGAAGTTAAATGAGTATTGTGAAGTACCTGGAAATCATGATGTTTATGTGTTGGGGGATACCTCGGTATGTTTTAATGAAAAAGGAGTCCCATATCCGCCAACCGCACAAATTGCCATTCAACAAGGTCAATATTGTGCCTACAATATTGCTATGAAAATTTACGGACAGCCAGCTAAACCATTTCACTATATTTATAGAGGTATGGTCCTTTCATTAGGAAAGGGGAACGCTTCAGGTATCGTTTATAATCACCATATCAATGGTCATTTCGCTTCGTTTATGAAATGGGTGATTGAAATGAGGTATTATTTCATGTTAGGTGGAATTCATTTAGTCCGTAAACATTGGAAAAACTGAGATAGAGCTTAATTTGAAAAAGAAAAGAGCCTTCTATATAATAAAATACAACTTTTCTTGTTTGTATGGTGATTGTACCTAATTATTTGCGAATGACTCAATTTTAACAATTATTTTGAATAGATATTAGGCTTGTATCCAAAGAAATTATGGATACAAGCCTTTTTACTTTCTGTTATTTAATACTATGCTGCCTATCTTTACCGGATACGTGTTTTTAATAGCATGTATACCAAAATTATCAGCCACTGGAGCTGGAGTAATCCTAAATACGTTTAGAGGTAAACTTAAAGGTGTATTTCTCACTTCTGAAGTACAATTTCGTATATTCAAAAACCGTATTGTCTTCAAAATAAGCCCACAAGTTCATCGATAGGAAGGGTTCGTCGTCTCCCATTTTAAGAATTTTTTTATGATAATCATTTGGCAAAAGTGGAAATATCTCTCCTTGTCTTTCTTTAATGTTGTATCCCTTGTTTTCCACATACATATATTTAGAATGTGTCATTACTTCAATTGATAAATCAGGGAATAACGATACTGGCATATAAGTATCCTCTAAAATCAAAGGTTCATTATCGGCACACCGTAACCGTCTAATAAAAAATACTTTCCCACCATTCTTAAGTTGTAAGGTATCTTTAACAGTATCGTTTGGTTCTTGCATGGTGAATTCTAGAATCTCGTTACTAGGAATCTTGTTTAACTTGATCATTTCTTCAGTAAAGCCCTGTAAACGGTATATATCTTGTTCAATTTTTTTTGTCTTTACATATGTGCCACTTCCTCTAATCTTATAGAGGATGTCATCTTTTACAAGGAGCGCAATAGCCTGACGAATGGTTACTCTGCTGACTTGAAATTTATCGGCCAACTTATTTTCTGAAGGGATTGCTTCATCTTTTTTTAATTTGGCTACCATAATCTCATTTTTAATTCTATCAGCGATTTGTTTATATAAAGGAGAATTACTAATCAATTAGTTTTCACTTCCATCTTTAATTTATTATAGTTGTATAGTTGTATTAATAGATAATACAACTATATAGGATAATCGTATTTTTTTCATCTCTAAAGTTAAAAAAAATTTTTTACACAATACAAATTTAATACAGGATTGGTATTGAATATGTTTTGTAATAATGTTATAAATAATGTAACAAATATGAAAGGGGTAATAAATTGAAAAAGAAACGATTAGTCATAGCAGGAAGTGGAAGCACTTACACAATGGGTATGATGATGAGTTTAATTGAAGAAAAAGAGCGGTTTCCATTAAAGGATTTGGTTTTCTATGACATTGATGGACCACGCCAAGAAAGAAATGCAAAGGCTACAGAAATTTTGTTTAAGGAAAACTATCCAGAATTAGAATCTTTCTCGTATACAACAAATAAGGAAGAAGCATTTAATGGTGTGGACTTCGTATTCATTCAAATTCGTACAGGTGGACTTGCGATGAGAGAACAAGATGAAAAAATTGCTCTAAAGCACGGAATTGTTGGACAGGAAACATGTGGTCCAGGGGGAATGGCTTATGGGTTACGTTCGATTAAAGACATGATCGACCTTGTGAATGATATTCGTAAATACTCTCCCAATGCATGGATTCTTAATTATACGAACCCAGCAGCAATTGTAGCAGAGGCTTTGAATCGTGAGTTTCCGAATGATAAGCGACTACTAAATATTTGCGATATGCCAATAGCAATTATGATTAGTTATGCTAAAATTCTTAATCTTGAAGTGTGGGATCTCGTTCCAGAATACTTTGGTTTAAATCACTTTGGATGGTTTACAAAAATTTATGACAAAGATGGAAATGACCATACTGAACGACTCAAGCAGCTCATAACTAAGAATGGATTTACACCTGAGGATAAAGAAATCGCTAACGATGTATCTTGGCAGAAGACGTTTGAGCAAGCTCGCCAAATGCTTATCGATTTTCCAGAGTTTTTACCAAACACGTACCTACAATACTATTTATATCCAGACCAAATGGTAGCGAAGGAAGATCCCAATCGTACACGGGCAAGACAGGTCATTGAAGGTCGCCAAAAGCGTGTCCATGATATTTGTGACCGTATTATAGAAAATGGAACAGCTGTGGGAGAAGATCTACATGTTGATATTCACGGTGTGTTCATGATAAGAGCAGCAGAATCGATTGCTTATAATTTAGGAGACCGTTTTATTGTGATGATTCAGAATAATGGAATTATTTCTAATTTACCAGCAGATACAATTGTAGAAGTTCCTACAATCTTAACAAGTAATGGACCTAAAGCTTTCTCAGTTGGTGAGATTCCTACGTTTTATAAAGGTCTGATCGAAGGGCAATTAGCTTATGAAAAGCTAGTTGTAGATGCATACTTTGAAAATAGCTACCAGAAACTCCTTCAAGCACTAACATTAAACCGAACAGTTGTTAATGTATCAAAGGCTAGAGCAGTATTGGATGATTTAATTGAAGTGAATCAGAAATTTTGGCCACTATTAAATAAATAAACAAGATAGCTCTTCTGATTTCTTGGCCTTGAGGGCAGAAAGCATAAAAAGGGGTGAATCAATCTATGAAAAAATTAATAATCAATGCGGATGACTTTGGATATTCCAGGGGAGTCAACTTTGGCATTATTGACTCACATCAGCTAGGTGTTTTAACTTCTACAACGTTTATGTCTAATATGCCAGGAACCGTCCAGGCAGCAGAACTAGCTAAACAATTTCCTACTCTAGGAGTTGGGGTTCATCTTGTATTAACTTGTGGAAGACCTCTCTTAAATACACATAGAACGATTGTTGATGTAAATGGGAATTTCCGTAACCTTAGTTTTTATAAGGGTGCTTTTACAGTTGATTATGATGAGGTTTATATAGAGTGGAAAGCTCAAATTGAAAAGTTCCTATCCTTTGGATTAGAGCCAACACATCTAGACAGCCATCACCATACCAATTCCTTTGGTGACATACCCGAAGTATTTTTATCGCTTGCCAAAGAGTACGGGTTACCTGTACGAAATAATATGGGCGAGACTATCTACAATAAATTAACACTAAATAATATTAAAACAACCGATTCTTTTTCGTATTTAATTGAAACCGCTTTAAAGGATAATGAAGCACTAGATAAACTATTTGAAAATCATAATTCAGTTGAAGTTATGGCACACCCTGCTTATTTGGATAAAGAACTCCTGTCTAGTTCTACGTTTACTTATCCAAGAGTAGACGAGGTGGAGTTTTTAACAAATCAAGATATTGTCAATTGTATTAGATCTCGAAAGGATATTCAATTGGTTACATATAAAGAAATTTAATCAATTAAAAGTACAAGGGGGAGAAACAATGAGAAATTTTTTTCAAAAGTTTGGAAAATCCTTACTTATTCCTATTGTTGCATTACCAATCGCTGGCTTGTTACTTCGTTTAAGTGCTCCGGACTTGTTAAATATTCCACTGTTTCAAGCATCGGGAGTAATTTTGGCTCAAATGGATGCTTTAATCGCAATTGGTATTGCGATGGGTCTTGCGAAAACGAAGGATAAAGGGATACCGGCCCTTACAGGTTTTCTTGCAATGATTGTTTTAAAAGAAGGGCTAAAAATCATGGACCCTGAGCTCAACATGAGTGTTTTCGGGGGCGTATTGGCCGGTATAATAGCAGCATATATTTATAATAAATTCAAAGATACAAAGTTACCTAGTATGTTTGCGTTTTTTAGTGGAGAGAAATTTCCAATCACAATGATTATCTTCATCATGATTCCTGTAGCAGGAATCATGTCACTAATATGGCCATTTGCACAATCTGGAATTGATTTGTTTGCACAAACATTAATGGAACTTGGTGCCCTGGGTGTATTCATTTTTGGATTCTTAAATCGTTTTTTATTACCATTTGGTTTGCATCACGTTATTAATACGTATGTCTATTTTGGTCTAGGTGAACATGAGACAGCTTCTGGAGATATCGTAAATGGTGAGATTACTAGATTCCTCAGTGGAGACCCAACTGCTGGATTCTTTATTGGTGGATTCTATATTACAATGATGTTTGGAATTCCTGCAATTGCCCTTGCGATTTCTAGAGCAGCTAAGAAAAGAAAAGAAGAAACAAAATCATTAATGGGTTCAGGAGCTGCAACGTCCTTTATTACTGGGATTACAGAGCCTATTGAGTTTACTTTCTTATTCACATCCCCATTGTTATACTTTGTGCACTCTGTGTATACAGGACTAGCTGGAGCAGTACTTTATATGTTGCATATTCGACACGGATTTTCATGGGGAGCGGGTGTCATTGACTTTGTCTTGAACTTAACTCTTTCAGATAAAGGCTTACTTATTATTCCTGTTGGATTGGCATTCTTTGCTCTTTATTATTTCACGTTCTATACAATTATCCTGAAAAAAGATATTCCAACAATGGGTAGAGAAAAAGATGATGAGTTTGGTGAAGAGTCTTTAGAGATGGAGAAGGAATTGGAACTATCTCACTCAAATCATGAATACATGGCTAAGAAAATTCTGCAATACATTGGTGGTAAAGAAAACGTCATTACGAATGATCACTGCATGACACGTCTTCGTTTAGAACTTAAAGATACGGAGGACGTTGATGTAGATCGTATTAAACAAACTGGTGCTCATGGTGTCATAAAAATTGATAAGCATAACTTACAAATTGTCATTGGTTCAGAAGCAACAATTATCAAAAAAGAACTTGATAAGTTCTTAGATTAATAAAGTAGACACATTACCACGAGGGTAGTGAAAAAGTTCTTTTAAAGTAAAAAAAGGTATAATACCTCATTATCTGAGAGAATTATACCTTTTTTTAGGATATTTAAAGCATCAAATCCATTTGGGTGAGTAATCAATGATGTAAGTAAGATTTAAATAGTACTGCTTGTCAATTTCATTAAAACTGCTGAAATATATGTTGGGAGATTTATCCTTAAAAAAAGACTTGTGTAAATAACTCACAAGTCTCTTCTCACTTCATTTTTTAGGTCCATTCCTCTCGAAGGAGCCCCATGATGACGAGGTCGTATTGGTTCCCATCTCGAAGAACAGCGTTTCGTTTTCGTCCTTCCACCGTGAATCCTACTTTTTCGTAGGTTTTAATGGCTTGAAGGTTGTAGGATATGACATCAAGACCGACGCGGTTTAGGTTCAATTCATTAAAAGCGTAGCTTAGGATTAGGTTTAAGCCATCCGTCCCATACCCCTTGCCACGAAATTCAGGATTTCCGATGCCAATCGCGAGCAGACAAGCCTGATTGTTCCATTCAATGCTGTGAAGGGCGACAAAACCAATCAATGAGTCCTCTTCAATTGTTCGTAACCTAAATTCGATTGCACCAGAGCCTGGGCCTTTCGATAAGTCGTATTCTCTCATTGATTCTATTGACTTTGGCATAGCAAAATCGGTATCTAGTTTTCTTAAATACTCACTATTTTCTTGCCAAATCGCCATTTCATCGGCGTCTGTCTCTCTAACAGCGGTTAGTTTTAGAAACTTTCCTTTAAATATATCATTCATGATTATTCGTTCCCTTATATTTATTGTTGTGGGTAGTCAGTGTAGGTTGACAGGCTTTCTTTAGTCAAGGACAAGGTATATATCAGTGATTCCGATTCCTACAATGAGCCTTAGCAAAGGTACATCTTCTCTTATTATAATCTATATTATAAAATTTTTCCGCAGATACATCAACTCTGGTTGGTAATTAGCAAACTATTAAATAAATACACTGTTAAATAAAAATGCTGATTTTAAATAGATTCGGTCAGTAAGAAGATTGTTAAATAGTTGTTCATTCTTTACTAATACTTCTTATGAGGAGCTAAGGTTCTATTTATCGTATTTACCCTTAATGAAATTTGATCCCTCGATGTATACTGGCTATTATTTATTTATTTATTTGGATGCAAAAAGCATAACCATCTAGAATATCAAGAATAAACAATTTAGTAAAAAAAAGGACTTCTCGGAGGTCCTTTCTTATAAAAAAATTAACAATAATCTGTAACGGAGTCTACATAAAAACGGGGGCCAAAAATAGTCCCCGTCTTCAATTACTGTTTTTTAGTTAAGTTTTCCTGTGCCATTTTAATAAGCTCGCGGACCATACTGCCGCCAAGCCTGCCACCGACTTTTCCGGCTTGTTCAGACGTGAGCTGGCCATTGTAGCCTTTTTTCAAAGGTACTCCAACCTCTTGAGCGGCTTCAAATTTTGCATCCTCCGGGTTCGTTGAGTGAACGACCTTTGCCTTCAATGCATCTAGTCCACTTCTCGCCTCTGGGACAAGGATTTTTGTTCTTCTAGCCAAAATGATCCCTCCTTGAGCAATAGTTTCCCCACAAGTGGAAATATAATAAACAAGCACTGGATAAATCCTTATCTTTCCAGTATAATAATTGGTAATAAATCTGGATAAATTCAATGAAAAAGAGAGTAGTTACCTGGGATGTTCCAGCGAGTCAGGGGTGGTGGAAGCCTGATATAGATCAGATAACGAAGCGCACTTTTGAGATGCGTACCTGAAACGGAGTAGGGTAGGCCGGAGCATACTCCGTTACAAAGGCAAAGCTGGTTCTTTTTGAACAATTAGAGTGGTACCGCGGGATAATAACTCTCGTCTCTTTTAATAGAGGCGGGGGTTTTTTGTTTTTTTTTAATAAAAAGGAGGTTTAAAGAATGGATTTTAAAAACAAGCTTGCAACTATCTTAGCTGAACTGCTCGGTCGAGAGATTTCAGTGACTGAATTGGAACTATTGATTGAAAAGCCGAAAAACCCAACACATGGTGATTTAGCGTTTCCGTGTTTTACATTAGCAAAGCTAAAAAGAAAATCACCCAATTTGATTGCCCAAGAGCTAAGCGAAAAGATTAATACACCTATTTTTGAAAAAGTTGATGTGGTTGGTGCATATCTTAATCTCTTTTTAAACAAACAAGCCGTTTCGGAACAAGTGGTTAGTGAAATTATCACGCAAAAAGGTAATTATGGTGCGCTTGCGATTGGAAACGGCGGTGCAGTCACTATTGACATGTCGTCACCAAATATCGCTAAGCCTTTTTCGATGGGGCATTTGCGTTCAACCGTGATTGGGAACTCGTTAGCACTGATTGCGGAAAAATGTGGCTACAAGCCAATCAGAATCAATCATCTTGGCGACTGGGGTACACAGTTTGGGAAATTGATTACTGCCTATCAGTTATGGGGAGCTGCTGAAAAGGTAAAACAACAGCCTATTAAAGAGCTATTGGCACTTTATGTTCGCTTTCATGAGGAGGCCGAGACCAATCCAGGACTTGTTGAGCAAGGGCGTAGCTGGTTTAAAAAACTCGAGGATAGCGATGAACATGCCTTATCCCTTTGGAAGTGGTTCCGAGAGGAGTCGTTAACTGAGTTTTCAAGGATTTATGAGTTAATGAACATTCAATTTGACTCATTAGCAGGCGAATCTTTTTATAATGACAAAATGGATCGTGTTGTGCAGCTCCTTCTAGAACAACATTTACTAGTCGAATCTGAGCAGGCGCAGGTGGTGGATTTAACGGAAGAACAGCTCCCGCCTTGTTTAATAAAAAAATCGGATGGGGCAACACTTTACGCAACCCGGGATTTAGCGGCGGCCATCTATCGCCAGGAAAACTATCAGTTTGTCCAGTCCTTGTATGTGGTCGGTCATGAACAAAGCCTGCACTTTAAACAATTAATGGCCGTGTTAACAAAAATGGGTTTTGACTGGGCCAAAACGATGCACCATATTCCCTTTGGGATGATGTTAAAAGACGGAAAGAAAATGTCGACAAGAAAAGGGAAAGTCGTTCTATTAGAAGAAGTATTAAACGAGTCAATCGAGATGGCAAAACAAAGTATCGAAGAGAAAAATCCTGACCTCCCCAACAAAGATAGGGTAGCTAAACAGGTAGGTGTGGGAGCAGTTATTTTTCACGATTTAAAGAATAATCGTATGAACGATATCGAATTTTCGTTAGAGGATATGCTCCGCTTTGAAGGGGAAACAGGTCCATACGTCCAATACACGTATGCCAGAGCCTGTTCTATTTTACGAAAAGGGAATTGGCAAGCTGATTTATTTGCAGGATCCATCCAGCCAACTTGGGAAAAAGAATGGAAGATTGTCAGCTTGCTTTTGGAATTTCCCAACGCAATAAAAAGAGCCTGTGAAAACTTTGATCCTTCTCAAGTAGCAAAATATGTTGTCGATCTTGCCCAGGCCTTTAATAAATATTACGGTGAGGTGAAAATCCTAGAGGAAAACGTGGAGAAAAAGGCCCGTTTAGCGCTTGTTTACGCCGTTACTGAAGTCTTAGTAGAGGGCTTGCGTTTGTTAGGTTTAGAAGCCCCTACAGAAATGTAAATGTATTTATTTGGATTGATTTGATTTAAACTAGAGCTATGTATTTGAAAGGGAGGCAATAAGGAATGAGTGAATTATTAGTTAAGCATTTTGAGTTAGCTAGAGGCTCCTTTGTTAAAAATGTAGGTGCAATTGACGAAGCGGTCGTGGATGTCCAACCAGAGGGATTTAACAATACGATTCATTGGCATGTTGGACATGTGTTGACGGTCGCTGAGCAACTTATGTTTGGCTTTCCCAAAAAATCAACGATCCTACCAGCAAACTATATGGAGTTGTTTGCAACGCACACGAAACCGGCAGATTGGCATGGTGACGTTCCATCTGTCCAGGAATTGTTAACTCAGTTAAAAGAGCAACTCAAGAGAATTAAAGAGATTCCAGCTGAGAGCTTTACCAAAAAGCTGAAAACGCCTTTCCTTGGTCAACAGACCTTTGGCGAACTGACCAACTTTGCGATCTATCATGAGACATTACATTTAGGGCAAATTCAGACCATGAAACGTGTGATTGAAGCGGTACATACAAAATAGCCATTTTTTCAGAGTACGTTTCTACCATTTGTAGAGACGTTTTTTCTTATGATATCAGAATTTATATCATTGAACTTCGAGAATTGTCCGTGCTGCAAGCGCCTAGGGGCTCGGTGGAAAAAATAACCTCTTTTTTCCTAGGTCACAAGTCAATCCGTCGAAAAGGTTAAAGAGCAACCTTTCCGCCGGCTCGCCCCTGACCAAGGTGCTTGCGCTTTTCTTATGATGAATTTTGTAGGATAAAGTAAATTAACCGGATACCTTTAAAGAGAGGAAGTCTGAATCTACAATGGATAACCAACTAACAATCGAACGACCGAGGGAGAGGATATGGACAAGAGATTTTGTGCTTATTTGTTTGGCTAATTTCTTTATCTTTCTTGGATTCCAAATGACACTGCCGACCCTACCACTTTTTGTTAAAGACTTAGGAGGCAATGATCAATTAATCGGATTTGTGGTCGGCATTTTTACATTCTCGGCTTTGCTTATGCGTCCGTATGCTGGACATTCGCTTGAAACAAAAGGAAGAGGTTTTGTTTTTTTAATCGGCTTAGCAGTTTTTGTCCTTTCTGTTGGAACATTTGGGTTCTTAACAAGTATCGTTTTCTTATTTGTTATGCGCGTGGTTCAAGGGGTTGGCTGGGGATTTTCCACAACTGCATCAGGAACCATTGCCACTGATTTAATTCCACCAGCAAGAAGAGGAGAGGGAATGGGCTATTATGGCTTATCAGGAAATTTGGCCCTAGCTTTTGGTCCTTCACTTGGTCTCCTGTTAACAGGAATTGTCTCCTATAAACAATTTTTCCTTATTTGTGCAGGATGTGGATTAGTTGCACTCATGCTTTCATCAAAAATCCATTTCAAAAGAGGAGAAAAGGTACCGGTAGGGACGACAAAAAAGCGGGATTTTTATGAGAAAAGTGCCGTGAAACCGGCCATGCTGATGTTTTTTATTACGGTAACGTTTGGTGGTATTGCTGCTTTTCTCCCGTTATATACGACCGAAAAGCATATTGCTGGCATCCAAATGTATTTCCTCCTCTATGCGGTTGCATTAATGGTAACAAGAACCTTCGCAGGACAGCTATATGATCGAAAAGGGCATCAGGCTGTATTTCTTCCGGGAACTCTATTAATTTTAATGGCAATGATTTTGCTGTCATGGCTCCCTAATAGTTTGATTCTATATGTAGCAGCAATCCTATATGGATTAGGCTTTGGCATGGTACAACCGGCCTTGCAAGCATGGTCGATTGAAAAGGCTCCAATAAATCGGCGAGGTATGGCTAATGCCACTTTCTTTTCTTTTTTTGATTTAGGCGTCGGCATAGGTGCAATCATATTTGGACAGATAGGCTACCAGTATGGCTACAGGAGCATTTATGCAGCATCAGCACTATCAGTATTTTTTTCCATGCTGCTCTATTTCTACTTTTGGTATAAAGACCACAATAACATTGCACAAGAAGGGTAATCAGATGGTGAAGTTAGTAGCATATAGTCACTTAGTAGTTTTACATAATTTGGGCAGGGTAGTTGAAAAAAATATAAAATAATTTCACTTAAAAAGATACTCTGCAATGTGTAAATAGAGTATCTTTTTTAGCTGAATAGTAGATCGTTTTAGGAAACGAGCTTTAGCCCAATTGCTGCACCTAAAATTATGGCAATACATGCAATTCTTCTCCATTCTTTTGATTCACCGTAAAACATTATTCCTAATATTGCTCCACCAGACGAGCCGATTCCTGTCCATATTGCGTAAGCAGTCCCCATAGGTAGAGTTTTCATGGCATAGGCAAGAAAAAGAAAACTGGCTCCAAATCCGAGAATTAATAAAAATAAGGATTGCCAATTACGACTGTTATTCAATTTATTTATTGTTAAAACACCAAATGCTTCACATAATCCGGCTACGATCAAGGATGCCCACGCCATTAGGACTCAACCCCTTCCTGAATATCGTCGTTTGTTAATAACTTCAATCCAAGAACACCAGCTAGTAAAAGTAAAATTAAAATAACTTTTTCCACTTTGATTGGCTCTCCGAAAAATATGATTTCAGATATGACAGTTCCTGCTGTCCCCAATCCTACAAAAACTGCATATACAGTACCGACGGGAAGTTTGCGTCCAGCAACTATGATTAAATAGAAACTTACCGAAATTGAGATGACTGTTCCTGTCCAGGTCCAAAATCCATTGGCATGTTTTAAACCAATAACCCAAAATACTTCAAAAAATGCACCTATAAACACTTTAATCCAATTAGCATTCATTATATATAACCTCCATCTATAATTTTACTTAAAATAAAAAAGCCTGTGAGATAACTGTTAAACAGTATCTCCCAGGCTTTTATCCTTCCGTGACACAGCAAAAGCTGTGAGTTTTCTCTCGGACCAGACCAACACAACTGTTACGGAACCCTAGAAAACATATAATGTATACAATTAACATAAATTATACAGATATTTAAAATAGTTAGCTGTAGTTTCTAATGCAATTTCAAGTATTGTGACAGTTTCAGAACACCTAACTCTTAATCGGTAGTTTTCTTCGTTTTCATGATTAAAATATAAATAGCGCCAATAACTAAAGCTCCGATAATAGTTGGTAGTACATATGGATGTGCTTTATCTTTAATATCAGCCCAGTTGCTGCCGAGAACTTTTCCGACATAAAGGAAGATAATCGTCCAGGGGATAATAGCTGCTACGGTGTATAGAGTGAATTTACTGGCTGGCATTTTGGCAATCCCAGCAGGAATAGAAATTGCGTGTCTGACGACGGGAATGAAACGCGCAGAAAAGATTACGCCTGCACCATATTTTCTAAACCATAGTTCGGCAATATCAATATGTTTCTTTTTAATAAACACGTATTTTCCGTACTTTTCCAAGAAGGGTCTGCCACCGTAATAACCCGCCCAATATAAAAACAATTGAGCAAACGTACCACCGATGGTACCGGCAATAACGGCTCCAACAAAAGTGAGTTCACCTTGTGAAATCATATAACCGCCATAGCCCAAGACAATTTCACTTGGGATGACCTCGATCATTAATCCTAGTGCAATGCCGAAATATCCTAGTTGTGATAAGAATTCCAACATCGTGTTAATTATTTCTCCCATAATTCACCTTCGCTTATATATATTGAAATGTTCATAACTTTATTTAGTTTATCCTAGTTTGTCTACTATTGAAATAAATATGGTCTATTTCTAAGAACTTAATGAGTTTTCTGATGAAAACATATAAGTTTTATGATGGTAGCGAATGCTATAAACCAGCCCCATTGCAAACATATTCCCCATCAGTGAGCTGCCGCCATAGCTGATAAACGGCAAGGGTATTCCAGTAATTGGCAAAACTTGAATGGTCATGCCGATATTTTGAAAGACATGAAAGGTGATGACACTAATAATTCCTGTACAGACATAGGTATTAAATGGGTCATTTGTGTCTAAAGAAGTTCTGATAAGATGATAAATGAGCAGAAAGAAGAGACCAATCACGATGCTACCACCTACAAAGCCATACTCTTCACCAATGACGCTAAAAATAAAATCGGTATGGGCCTCAGGGATATAGACCTCGCGATTACTAAAGCCCTTGCCGGTTATCAGCCCTGATCCAATCGCACTTAACGATTTCATCAAGTGATAGCTTGAACTGGTGGCATGATTTGTTGGATCTAGCCAAGCGTAAATTCGGTTGAATTGATAGGTCTGTACATGTAGATATTTTTCAAGAAGTTCAGGCTTTTGGATTACTAGATAAAAAACAAGGGCTGCCAGGGCGGCTCCTGCGCTGTAGATAGGTAAAATTATTTTCCATGAAATTCCAGAAACTAAGATGAGCCCGGTTAAAATGGATAGTATGACGAGTCCTGTCCCAAGGTCTGGTTGGAGCATGATTAATCCAAGTGGTACGGCTGTTGTGATTCCTAATTTTAGTAGTAAAAGAAAATCAGCCTTCAGTGATTTTTCCGGATGGTTCTCATGGTGGGAAGCAATGACACGGCTCAAAGCTAATATTAAAAAGGTTTTGACGAATTCTGACGGTTGTATCGATCCGATTTTAGGAATAATGAACCAACTTTTTGCCCCATTTCTTATCGGTGCGATGGACTCGGGGGCAATATAAACAGCAATCAGCAATAAAAGACCGAAGCCATATAAATACCAGGAAAGGCGCTTATACTGATAACCGTCGATAAAAATGGAAATGGAAATGATGAAAGCACCAGCAACATACCAAAATATTTGCATGACTAAAAAATTTTTCCCGCCATATTGTCCTGAAGCTTGTGCACTATAAATGGCTGCGCAGCTAACAAGAAAAAAGAGGAATAATAATAAGGTTAATGTCCAATCAAAACGCTCGACTTTTTTCATGTATTTATCCATGGCCACACCCATTTTTTTCAGCTTCTAATTACTATAATGCTAGCAGAGATAATGTTTGCTCACAATACCTATTCAGGAAAAATATTACAATAATGGCTGCGGTACTCCTACTTCAATCGCGGGGCAAGACCATCGAGTTTTTTCAGCTTAACTTATATAACGATTTTCTTGGCAAATAGGTTTCAATTATTTTTTTTAGTAAGGGTGTTTTCGCAAAGTTTGTTGCTATTTACGAAGATGTGCGGTGGGGTTGATTTCCGCTCCAGATGCTCGCTTTCGAGCCTCCTCGGCGTAAACGCCTGTGGGGTCTCACCTGTCCCGCTGCCCCCGCAGGAGTCTCGCACTGCAGTGAAGATCAACCCTAAATAGTTTTTGTTTTAAAAGCAACAATCTCTTAGAAAACAGCCTTTAGTAAAGGCTATTTTCGTATAGATAGTTGTTTATCGAATCAATGACTGAACCCGAAAATCAATCGGGGCATATGTTCAGAAAACTCCTTACATATTCACTATTAAAATTTGTATTTAGGTTCTACTTTAAAATGAAAGGTAACAAAATTTACGAGCATAACCTTATTAAAACATGTACTTGATTACATGAGATGCTTTAAAAACATAGTAGCGATACCAAAATAGATAAGTAAAGAAAAAATGTCGTTTAAAGTGGTAATGAGAGGACCCGACGCAACTGCAGGGTCAATCTTCAAACGATAAAGAATGAGGGGAATAATCGTTCCCGCCAGTGTACCGATAATAAGGGTGAAGAATAGGGAAATACCGACAACCGCCCCAAAGACAAGATCACCCTGCCATAGATAGGCAATAATTGAGATGAGGATTGCACAGGTGGTACCGATAGTAACGGCAACGCCCAGCTCCCTTAGTATTAAACGAGTAATTACTCCCTTGTCAATATCATGCGAAATGAGTCCTCTTACGATGATGGCAAGCGATTGTGTGCCTGTATTCCCTGTCATCCCGGCAATCATCGGCATAAAAAAGGTCAGGGCAACAACTTGTTTGAGTGTATCTTCAAAACTGCTGAGGATTTTTCCGGATATGAGACCGATGAATAATAGCAAAATCAGCCACGGCAGTCGTCTTCCTGCAGCTACCAACATTTTTGTATCAAAGTCAATCGATTTTCCTGAAGCTGACAACTTTTCAATATCTTCATTGGCTTCCCTAATCACGATGTCGATAATGTCATCGACTGTGACAATTCCAACAAGAACATTGTTTTCATCCACAATCGGGATGGCTACGAAGTCATATCGTTCCGCAATACGTGCCACTACCTCTTGGTCAGTTGTGACGGAGACAGAAATGACCCGTTCATACATAATCGTCCGAATCTTTTCTTCCAGTTCTGCTAACAGTAAATCTCGATAGGAGACGACACCAACCAGTTTATGGTCTTCATCAGTCACGTATAAGTAGTTAATGGAT
>JAIMAD010000146.1 GCA_023512145.1 Bacillus sp. (in: firmicutes)
CATCAGCCTCACCGAGACGACTGCTATATTTTTCAAAAAGCACTTGGTCTGGACCGACTGCCTTAATCACACCTTCTTCAATCCAAACACTACCGTTTTCGATAATACCAAGCTCTGACATCGCTTCTTTTACAAGGGGAGCATTAGAACTCCCTTGTAAGGTGATGAGTTGAGATGCATTTCTGATAAATACTGGTTTACTCACTTCTATCCATCCTCTCTCGTCTTAGTCTTGTTGGAGCATTGGCATATTGATGCCCTTTTCTTTGGCTGTCTTAATTGCCAGCTCATAACCGGCATCGGCATGACGAACGACACCCATCCCAGGGTCTGTTGTTAATACACGTTCGAGACGCTCTGAAGCTTCCTTCGTTCCATCGGCAACAATCACCATGCCTGAATGCTGCGAATAGCCCATGCCAACGCCTCCGCCATGGTGTAAGGATACCCAGCTTGCGCCTCCAACAGCATTAATCATCGCATTTAATATCGGCCAATCGGAAACGGCATCACTGCCGTCTTTCATCGATTCGGTTTCACGGTTTGGTGAGGCAACTGAGCCCGCATCTAAGTGGTCACGGCCAATTACAATTGGTGCTGACACTTCGCCTGAAGCGACCATATCATTAATAATTTTTCCAAACCGGGCACGGTCACCAAAGCCAAGCCAGCAAATTCGGGCCGGAAGTCCTTGAAAGCTTATTTTTTCCTGCGCCATTTTCACCCACTTACAAAGGTGCTCATCATGCTTGAATTCACGAAGCAAGGCATCATCAATTTTGAGAATATCCTCTGGATCACCTGAGATTGCTGCCCACCGGAATGGTCCTTTTCCTTCACAAAATAGTGGGCGGATATAGGCAGGTACAAAGCCAGGAAAATCAAAGGCATTTTCGACGCCTTCATCCTTTGCCACCTGACGAATATTGTTACCATAATCAAAGGTTACTGCACCTTGTTGTTGCATGGTCAGCATCGCCAACACATGGGTAGCCATACTTTGCTTAGCAAGTTTCACATATTTGGCTGGATCTGACTTCCTAAGTGTTGCCGCTGCTTCTATTGTATACCCAACAGGTATATAGCCATTCAATGGGTCATGTGCTGAGGTTTGATCTGTTAACACATCGGGAATGAAACCCTTTTCAATCATCAGTGGTAAAATTTCCGCTGCGTTGCCAATTAGACCAATTGATAAAGCCTTACCAGCTACCTTCGCTTCTTTGGCCATTTTCAACGCTTCATCTAAGTCGTTTGTTTTTACATCAAGATATGCCGTTTCAATCCGGCGATCTACTCTTGTTTCATCAACATCAATCGCTAAACAGACACCATCGTTCATCGTTACCGACAGCGGTTGTGCACCACCCATTCCTCCCAGTCCTGCGGTAAGCGTGATCTTGTGTTTTAAGGTGCCGCCATATTCCTGACGAGCAAGCTCTGCAAAGGTTTCGTACGTTCCCTGGACAATCCCTTGTGTGCCAATATAAATCCAACTTCCAGCAGTCATTTGTCCGTACATCATTAAGCCCTTTTTATCAAGCTCATGGAAATGCTCCCAATTGGCCCAGGCAGGGACTAAATTTGAGTTTGCCAGTAAGACGCGAGGTGCATCCTTGTGTGATTTAAAAACGGCAACCGGTTTCCCTGATTGAATTAACAGTGTTTCATCGTTTTCCAATTCAAGCAATGTTTTGACGATGACGTCATAGGATTCCCAGTTCCTTGCTGCCTTGCCAATTCCACCGTAAACAACTAAATCCTCGGGTCTTTCCGCTACTTCTTGATCAAGATTGTTCATCAGCATGCGTAGTGCTGCCTCTTGAATCCAGCCCTTTGCATGTAACTCAGTCCCTTTATAGTTTGTAACAACTCTTGGCTTTGTTTTGTTTGTTTCCATTTTTTCACTCCCTATTCGTTAGTAATCTATGATTATTATTATAAAAATAAAATCTTCTGAAAAACACCCCTGAAAGTTTAGATAACAGCTAAAATTTTTATGTATAGCTAAATATTTTTTATATTTTTTGTCTGAAAACTACAAAATTTATGCAAATGTATATTTTATTTAGATTAACAAGAAAAAGGACCCAGTTTTAATCTGAGCCCATTTCATCTATTTTCATAGCCATTTTTTGCATACGAAATTCTCTTGGTGTCTTACTGTTTAATTCCTTAAACATTCGGCTAAAGTAATTTGAATTTTGATAACCAACTAGAAGCGCAATTTCTTTAATCGGCTTTCTTGTTTCGATTAGCAGTCTTTTGGCTTCTTTCATCCTGATACTGGCCAATACATCTGTAAAGCCTGTGCCCGTTTTAGTAATGAGCAGATGGCTGAAATAGGACGGGTTTCGATCAACATAGTGCGCGACATCTTCCAGTCTAAGGCTTCTGTTTGAAAAATTAGCCCTAATGAACGCTATCGCTCGCTCAATTGGATCTTGTTTGATGTTTCTGATGCTTGTTTCGGCACCAAGAAATATTTTTTGAATAAATAGAATAAGATTTTGGACGGTCCGAAAAATGACCCTATCATATAATATCGAGTTGAAAATATAGCGGTATTCCTTTTCATAGCGTTGGTCCACATCTAAAATATTGGTTTTCATATATCTTCTTACTTGTGCAAGAATACTCGTTAACCTGATTCGGACTAAACCAGGATCAGGATAGGGATTCTTTAATTGTAGGAATTCATCATATAGCCACTTCTTTATTTTTTCCAAATCAAGCTTACTTAGCATATCTACCCAGTCTCGCTGTTCTGGAGGTGCTAGGAATGGATCGATGTGGACCCAGTCTGGCGAATAGTTGAACTCAACTACCTGTCGATATCCTTTATAATAGGTAAACTCCAGCATTTTTCGAGTTTGCAGGTACTTTTGGTTTAGTGATGCTGATTTGGAATGTCCAGTGTGGACAACGATGGCGAGCGGGTCTGAGAATTCTTCCTCCCACTTTCTCATCGCTTTGTGGCACTGTTCGTTTATATTTTTACAAGTTTCCTTGAACAAGAGAATAATCATGTCGTTCAATGCAAAAATCCCGTGCATTTCTGTAAAAGGAAATTCTGATAGATAGGCATGTAACATGCTGATTGTTTCAATACTCTCTGATTGAAAAGCCGCTATATGGTAGTTTTCAGTTATAGTGGTTTGGGGTATAAATATTTCTTCATAGGAAATATCTTTGTATATGTTAGATTGGTATCTACCATTTGTTGGTGTTTTCGTACCCAGTTTTTGAGCAGCTTTTTGAAAGGATGTTTTTACTTTTGTTGTTGAAAAGGGCTTAATCATTAGGTCTAACGCCTGCATATCAATGGCTAGACGAGCTTTTTCGAATGTTGCTTCGGCACTTGATAAAAGCAGGACTGGATCATAAATTTGCATTAGTTCACGAAATGTTGACCAATCGTCCCGGTTGATCATATCAAGCTCCATGAGAACTATATCGGGAGACTCAGTTTCGAACAAGACGATAAACTCCTGATAAGTGGAGGCTAAAAGAATGGTCGTGACAGGAATCGAAGATGTTTTTAACAGCCATTTCAATCCTTCTCGTTCGTTTAAATCGCGATCAGCAATCAGCCACTTACCTTCCATGAACATGTCTCCAATCTTTTTTGGACTAAATCATTATGCTACCTAAAAGTATACCTTTTCTAGAAAATCGAGCAAGTGTAACTTTTTATGATGATAAGAAGTCCTAACAGGCTCCTGGAATGATCTTTCCTTAGATAATAATGGTTGGTCTTCCAACAGGGTAATATTCAATTGACTTACAAGCTCTTATTCTCTCTTCTGCTAAACAATTTCTACCGTCAAAGACGATTGGCTGTTTCATTTTCCCCACCAACGCTACTAAATCTAACTGTTTAAACTCGTTCCACTCAGTAACCAGAAAGATGGCGTTTGCACCTGAGACTGCTTCAGCGACAGTAGTCGCATATTTGATTGAATCGCCAATTATTTCCTTCGCCCGATCGGTGGCAGCAGGGTCATATGCGACGACTTCTGCTCCTAGTTTTGATAATGCACCCGCAATAGTAATGGACGGTGCTTCTCTCATATCATCCGTTTCTGGCTTGAAGGATAACCCAAGCATAGCGATTTTTATATCTTTCAAATTGCCAAATCGGCTTACTGCTTTTGTCACGAGCAGTTCACGTTGGTAGCTATTAATGGCGATTGTTTCTTTTAAGAGCGAGAAGTGTCTTCCATGTAGTCCAGCAGTATGGAGCAATGCTTTCACATCCTTAGGGAAACAGGATCCGCCATAGCCAATCCCAGCATTCAAAAAGGATTCTCCAATTCGCTTATCCTTCCCGATTCCCTTGGCGACGTCCTCAACATCTGCTCCTACGACTTCACATAAATTTGCAATTTCATTAATATAACTTATCTTTGTTGCCAAAAACGCATTGGCGGCATATTTGATCAATTCAGCACTCTTAATGCTTGTGACAATAATCGGCACATTCAAAGGACGGTACATGGCACTTATTTTGTCAGCAGCCTGTTTATTTTCTGATCCTATGATAATTCGGTCTGCTTTCATCGTATCCTGAATTGCTGATCCCTGTCTAAGAAATTCAGGATTTGAAACGATCGTTATATTTAACCCAGAATGGCTCTCTACCAATTTTTTAAAAGCAATATTCGTCCCAACTGGCACTGTGCTCTTGATAACAATGATCGTGTTATTGATCAAATACTGAGATACATCCTTTGCGGCTTGCTCAAGATAAGTTAGGTCTGCCGCCCCGTCCTCCCCTTGTGGTGTTCCAACGGCAATCAAGATAATCTCAGCACCATTTAATCCTTCGCGGTGGGAGCTGGTGAATTTCAGTCTTCCCGCTCCCGTATTTGCAGCTAATAAATGTTCGACACCAGGTTCATAAATTGGTGAAATCCCTTGTCGTAACAGATTAATCTTCTCTTCATTTATATCGATACATGTGACGTGGTGACCGATTTCCGACAAACAGACACCTGTTGATAATCCAACATAGCCTGTTCCTAAAACAGCAATCTTCATATCAATCATTCTCTTTCTTACTAATTTGCACGTTTTCTCGCTTATTTACTTCGTGTAAATAGGCTAATACCTGTGCCCTAACATCTTCCCTTTCAAGTGCAAAGTCGATTGTTGCCTTGATAAAGCCCAGTTTATCGCCAATATCATAGCGGATTCCCTCAAAAACATAAGCTAAAACTGCCTGCTGCTTATTTAGCTCATTGATTGCATCTGTAAGTTGTAATTCATCACCTTGTCCCATTGGCATATTTGCTAAAGTCTCAAAAATCTCAGGCATTAGGATATAACGGCCCATGATAGCAAAGCTGGAGGGTGCTTCTTCTTTGTTTGGTTTCTCTACTAAAGAATCGATATGAAAAAGATCTGATTTAATCATTGCTCCTTTTGGTTTGATGATTCCATATTTGTTAATGTCATTTTCAGGAACACTTTGAACAGCTACAACAGAGCTGTTATAATACTCAAACACATCGATGAGTTGTTTTAGACATGGGGTTTCCGACATGACAATGTCATCACCTAACAAAACTGCAAATGGCTCAATGCCAATTACGCTTTTTGCACATAAAATAGCGTGTCCCAACCCTTTAGGCTCTTTTTGTCGGATATAAACGATTTTCACCAAATTGGATATCTTCTGCACTTCTTCTAAAATGGTAAACTTACCTTTTCTCAAAAGTGTATCTTCAAGCTCGTAGGATTGATCAAAGTGATCCTCTATCGACCTTTTTCCACGGCCGATAATAATGATTATTTCCTCAATCCCAGAAGCAACTGCTTCTTCGACAATGTATTGAATCGTAGGTTTATCGACAATCGGAAGCATTTCTTTTGGAAGTGCTTTCGTTGCAGGCAAAAATCGTGTACCGAGTCCTGCGGCTGGAATAATAGCCTTCCTGACTTTCATCTGCTGCCTCCCTTCATTACTCCATAATCTTTTATATGCCAGGGGACATGTATTGCTCACGTTAGAAACCTATCGCTGTAAAATAATGGATAATATTTTAAGAATAAGATAGATAAACGTTTTGGAAAAACGCCATTAGTCTTATTGACAACGGAGTCATTCATCCTTAACATGTAATGGCTGATAAACTTTCTTAATAAATTTTTGCATCAGCTCTGGGAGATTTTTTTTTCGTCGTGCCACTAGTGTACTGACAATCGCCTTCCGTTCTTCCTTCGTCACAGCCCAATCGTCAGGGATGAGTGCCACTATTTCTTCGATTAAATGAATGGGAAGCGTCTGAATGATTTCTAATTGCTCGGTGAAATCTTGCTCGTCTTTGATAAAACTTGCCATGAGTTGATGGGTAGCACTCTTCATGATTGCAACAGGCAGCGCTTCCAGATCGGATTGAAGCCAATTGTAGGAATTAAACACCTCCGCATGATCGATAATCCACAATTTGTAGAAATCCGCAGTATCTTCACAGAGAATGATATTCTTCCGGGTTCGATCACGATTGCACAACCAATAATCAAATAAAATGATTGCTGCTAACGACTGATGATTAATGATGTTGGATACAGTAGTTACCTGATGAGCATCGTAACAATCAGGCACATAAACACTGGCAAATTGAAATTGTGTGTAAGTCATTTGGGCAAGTTCAGGTACTTGTGTGGAAAATGCTACGGGGATTTCTACTAATCGGGCGAAAGGTATTGGTAGGTTCAAGTAACGAGCAAAGCAATAAGCGACCCACTCATTCGCTAAGGTTTTTTCATATCCTGGTAGAAAATACTTCACCACATAGTCTCTGCCATCGCTAAAAGTGATTAAATGCGCATTCGATTTCCCTTCAAGTGTCTTTTTGTAGGAAAGGGGCTTGATCATAGGCTTTTCCCTTCTTGATTGGCTCCATTTTTTCTGGCTACAATTTTTTTCAATAACTGAATATAATCTTCTGCCACTTTTTGAATAGCAAATTTCTCGTGAACACGCTCGATAGCTGCATGCGACATTTGGTGATGGAGTGCCGGATTATCCAAAATTCTGTAAAGCTGCCCAACTGCGTCATCAACATTTTGACCACGAAAAAGAAGGCCATTCTCTTCGTCCAAAACCAATTCAGTAACAGGCATCATTTTTGATGCAACCACGGGAACTCCACATACCATTGATTCGATAAAGGTATTGCCGAAGGATTCTGATTTTGTGGTCGCCAGCGTGCATCCACCAGATTGACGAATCTTTGCATATACATGCGGCATTTGCTGATAAGGTATAACCGGGAACCATTGAATAAGGTCGGTAAGCTGTTCCTCTTGCCATTTAATTCTGAACTCTTCCCGTTGCACGCTTTGTGCTCCGCCAATCACCCAAAATACAATATCGTCCCGTTCGCTTTTTATCACTTTGGCAATCTCTATTAACATTTGCCAGTTTTTACGCTTGTCGAGCCTACCGATCCACCCAATAATCTTTTTATCATTTGAATGGATAGGAACATTGTTAAAATCAATTTCCTCGGATTCTAGCATCCGAAAAAAGGACGTATCAACGCCATTGTAAATAACGGTAATCGGAATCCCCTCGGTCAATATGGAGACCACCCGTTTTTGATACTGGGAAGGAACAATGATGGTTTCAGGTTCAATTCTTCGGAAGGATTTTAACTGAGGAATGAGTTTAATGAGCTCAGGTGTACGGGCTTCGACAATGACTGGTCCTTGATAGTTTGCTTTTTGAATCCATTTGAAGGCTTTTCCGGTGTCAACAACAATGATGGCATCATAAAAGTTTTCTTTTATGATTTTTATTATTTCCGGTTCATTTTGTGTTAAATAGACGGGGGCCACATCCTCCATGATGTGGCGTCCTCCATGATCTGTCGTGTACAGAAATTCAGTGTCAATTCCATGTGTTTTAAAATAGATCGAGCGATTGCGCCAGCCAGCATTGACACCGCCAACTGTGAGCAGTCGCCAGATTACTAGTACTTTCATATCCTAACTCCTCGTTTTATTTGGGCTCCTCCACTTTTTATTTATAGTCCATATCTTCTAAGTGTTTACGTCACAGATACTATTTACGACGACGATTTTGACCCTTGACATGTTTGTCTTTCTTGTCGTGCTTGTGATCCTTGTCATGCTTCTGGTCCTCCTTGCTGGTGCTATCCCCTCTGAAGCGGCTTCCTCGATCGCGGAATCGATCATTGTTAGGCTGTCTTTCTCCTTCGAAGCGCTTTGTCCTATCTTGTTTTTTATCTCCCTTTGGTTGCGAATCTCCTTCGAAGTTTCTTCCACCTTCCAAGGATCTTTCCTGTGCACCAAGTTCACGTTTATCCCAATACTTATCGATTTTCGCCATTACCTTTTCGAGGTCCTCACCACGTGCAAGCATCGTTTTGATCCATTCTTCTTTGAAAACCTTGTGGACTAAGCCTTCAAGCAAAACAAGGTAATTACTCTCATCCTCTGTGGTCAACAAGCTGGTGCTTAGTTTTTTCAATGTTTCCTTATCAAGTTCTTTTGGAAGTAGTACCTTGGTAATTTGCTGAGATATTTCCTCCAAACGAATATAGTGCTGCCATTCCAGATAAACTTCCGGTGCCAATTCTTCAACATGGGCTAAAAACAATGCCTTATTTTCTTCCCCTAAGGAATTTAATAATTTTCGAGGATATGGATAAACACGATCTCTCCAAACCGTCCGCGCTACATCAATGACCTTCAAATCGCCACTCGGAAGCACATAAATTTGCCTTTTATGATGGTCAATCCGCTCATAACCGATTTTTTTAAAGGTAATTAACATTTCGATTAATTTAGCAGAAAGTGACCAAGATAACGGCTGAGATTGCAAGTATTCACGGAGATCGACCCCCGTGATAATCTCCATCGCAATATATAGTTGTCCTTTACCATAAAGCTTTGGAAATAGATCTGTTTCCTGTCCTAGTGTTAAGGCATAATATTCTCGTTCACAATCCTCGGTATTTCCAAACACCTTCACACAAATTTCGTCAGTTACTTGAAAAACGGCCCCTTGACGCCCTTTCCCCATGATTACTAATGGGGACTCATTGACAACTTCCACGTCTGCGTTTACCAAATTACGAACTTGAATTTGCTTGACCATTTGTTCTAGTTCCTTCATATTCATTTATTTCCTCCTTCCTTGCGTTTCTCACAATGGTTTGAATGTTTTTATTGGTCTCTATCAGATAATGAATACTGGTTTACGGTCAGACATTCGCTAGTTACCAGTGCTTGTCTGATTCTGCAATATATTTCATTCATTACTTGAATCTTACCTACTATGATAGTTAATTCGATAATTCCATAAAATGTAAAGGCGAATGTCTACAAAATAAAAAATATCTACTCTAATCAATTGAATGGGCTTGTTTATCTTCATCGATCACTGTGCATTGTGAACTTTTCAAAGTTCACAACTGTATTAATTAACTAAAGAAGGTAATCA
>JAIMAD010000147.1 GCA_023512145.1 Bacillus sp. (in: firmicutes)
CCATACAGCTATAGATGCCTATAATAAAGGCTTTAAGATTGTTGTTTACAAAGAAGCTGTCGCATCCTTTAACCAAGAAGGTCATGCTTGGGCGCTCGGGCATTTTGAACAATCGCTTGGCGCATCTGTTAAATAAATGTTAAACTTGTATTATTGGTTTTTACGGTGATAACCTGTAATAGTAATGTCGGAGGGCGATTATGAAACGCATTTATCATGATGATAGTTTAACTCTGCATACCGATCTCTATCAGATCAATATGGTAGAGACGTATTGGAGAGATGGGATACATAATAAACGGGCAGTTTTTGAATTATTTTTCCGCAAACTTCCGTTTGGGAATGGCTATGCTGTTTTTGCTGGTTTGGAAAGAGTCATCCAGTTTATTCAAGGGTTCCGCTTTAGTGAAGAAGACCTTGACTATTTGAAAAATGAAGTAGGTTATCAGGACGATTTCTTAGAATATCTTAAAAATATACGTTTCACTGGGACAATTTGTTCGATGAAAGAGGGCGAACTCGTATTCAGCAATGAACCCATTTTACGAATTGATGCTCCGCTTGCGGAAGCCCAATTGATTGAAACGGCTCTACTTAATATTGTGAATTACCAAACATTAATTACCACAAAAGCATCGCGCATCAAGCAGGTAGTTGGCAATGAAGTGGCGATGGAGTTTGGGACAAGACGTGCCCAGGAAATGGATGCGGCTATTTGGGGAACAAGAGCCGCATACCTTGCTGGCTTTGACTCAACGAGCAATGTCAGGGCGGGAAAATTATTTGGGATTCCTGTTTCTGGAACACATGCACATTCGATGGTTCAAGCCTATAAAGATGAATACACGGCTTTTAGTAAATATGCCCAAACACACAAGGATTGTGTCTTTTTAGTAGATACATATGATACGCTTCGTCTTGGCGTACCAAATGCGATTAAAGTGGCAAAAGAAATGAATGATAAAATAAATTTTATCGGAATCCGCCTTGATAGTGGTGACCTTGCCTATCTTTCAAAGAAAGCCCGCAAAATGCTTGATGAGGCTGGTTTCAAAGATGCAAAAATAGTTGCCTCAAGTGATTTAGATGAATATACGATTATGAACTTGAAATCCCAGGGGGCAAAGATAGATAGCTGGGGAGTGGGCACGAAGCTGATTACTGCTTATGATCAGGCTGCCTTAGGTGCTGTTTATAAAATCGTTTCAATTGAAAATGAAAACGGGCAAATGGAGGATACGATTAAGATCTCCTCCAATCCGGAAAAAGTAACGACACCAGGGCTGAAGAAAGTCTACCGGATTATCAATAATACGAACCACCATGCAGAAGGTGATTACATCGCGCTAGAGGATGAAAAGCTGCCGGAAAAACGGCTACGAATGTTCCATCCAACTCATACCTATATTAACAAGGTAGTTACCAACTTTACGGCAAAAGAACTGCATGAAGATATTTTTATTAATGGTCAGCTTGTTTATGAACTACCAAGCTTGGAAGAATCACGTAATTATTTAAAGCAAAACCTGGATTCGCTTTGGGACGAGTACAAACGAATCATGAATCCGGAAGATTACCCAGTCGACTTGAGTCAAAAGTGCTGGGACAATAAGATGAAAAACATTGAAGAAGTGAAAGAAAAAGTGCTGGCAATGAAAGAATAAATTTGGGACGTCCCGATGCGGGGTGTCTTTTTTTGTAATTTGGGGCACTGTTATCGTTCGGGTTAACAAGTGTGATGTTTACAGTGCCCATAGTCGTGGAAATGTCCCACGAACGGTCACTGAAAGAGGTTCACAGTGCCCGTAGACGAGGAAAAGTGGCACGAACGGTCACTGAAAGAGGTTCACAGTGCCAGTAGACGTGGAAAAGTGCCAAGAACGGTCACTGAAAGAGGTTCATTAAAGCAGTTAAAGTCCAAAATGGCAGTAGAAATTTAACTATTTTCGCTTTGTTTGTCGCTATATGTTACAATTTCCCTAGTAAATTCAGGACAAAGGAAGTAGAAAATGGACAAAATTGTACCGGTATATAAAAATGATGAAATAGATGTAGTATTTGAAGATTTAACACATGATGGAGCAGGGGTAGCGAAGGTTGACGGTTATCCGTTGTTTGTCGCTAACGGCTTACCTGGTGAAAAGGCAAAAGTAAAGGTCATTAAAGTGGGCAAAGGCTACGGCATTGGGCGTTTAGTAGAGCTTTATGAAAAAAGTCCTTACCGCGTTGATATTGACAGTAGTGATGTTCACAAATATGGCGGCTGCCAGCTGAAGCATATCAGCTATGAAGGACAGCTGAAGTATAAAGAAAAACAAGTCCGCCAAGTGCTTACACGTATCGGCAAACTAGAAGATGTGGTCATTCACCCGATTTTAGGAATGGAACATCCATGGCATTACCGAAACAAAGCACAGGTCCCTGTCGGAGAAAAAGATGGAGAGCTAATTGCTGGCTTCTTTAAATCACGTAGCCATGAAATTGTTGATACCAATGAGAGCATGATTCAACTACCGGAAATTAACGAAGCAGTACAAACTGTGAAAGAAATTTGCAATGAGCTTGGTATTCCTGCCTATCATGAAAAGTCACATCAAGGCGTTCTCCGTCACATCATGGCGCGGTACGGACAAGAAACTGGTGAACTCATGGTGGTGATCGTCACGAAAACTGCTACTCTTCTCCAGAGAAACAGGATAGTGGAGGAAATTATTGCCCGCCTTCCTAAAGTAAAATCGATTGTCCATAATGTGAATTCGAAGCGCACAAACGTTATCCTCGGTGAGAAAACCAAAATTTTATGGGGAAATGAAGTCATCTATGATTCCATTGGTGATGTGAAATTTGCCATTTCTGCCTTGTCATTTTATCAAGTGAACCCTGTTCAGACAAAAGTATTATATGATAAAGTACTGGAATATGCGGACTTAAGCGGAAAAGAAGATGTGATTGATGCTTATTGTGGAATTGGAACAATATCATTGTTTTTAGCAAAGAAAGCACGCAGTGTTTTTGGTGTTGAAGTGGTTCCAGAGGCAATTGGGGATGCGAAGCGGAATGCACTACTTAACGGTATTACCAATGTTGAATTTGCTGCAGGTGTTGCAGAAGTGGTTATCCCGGAGTGGTATAAAGAAGGAAATAGGGCGGATGTCTTGGTGGTTGACCCGCCGCGCAAAGGTTGTGACGAGGCCTTGCTTCAAACAATTATTGAAATGAAACCGAAAAAGGTCATTTATGTTTCTTGTAACCCGGCAACGTTAGCACGGGATTTGCGTATTTTGGAAGACGGCGGCTATAAAACAGTAGAAGTGCAGCCGTTGGATATGTTCCCACAGACAACACATGTTGAGTGCTGTGTGTTGCTAAAATTGATTTAAATAATTGCAGATGGATCAGCGAGAATCTATAAAAGATTCTCGCTGATCCATCTGATTTTATTTCAATTCGCTCAATCAGGCGATGTAACAATTCTGGTGTTAAAATATCAACCTTCGCAAATTGCGTAAGCTCTTCTTGAAGCTTCTGTGTTTTTTCAGGATTACTGGTATTAGAAAGTTTTCTTTCTATTTCAGACTTTGATTCTAAAAGTTGCTTGAAATTGATATCATTTTGATTTACTACATTTCTATATTCCTGCTGTGTAATGACATCGCTGGCAAGTAGTTGAATGAGCTTCGTCTTTTGCTTTTCAAGGTTAGTCATCTGCTGATTAATCGATTTTTGCTCTTTTTCAAGTTGAACAAACTGCTTTTTTATTTTTGATTCAAGTTTGAAAAGTAGATTTTGCTCATTTACATCAGATAATAGACGCTGAATATCACTGAGAATAGCTGATATTAGATCATCCTCTATAAAATGATGGTCTGAGCACGCCTTGCCTCCATGCTTATTGTATGACCCACAAACATATCCTCAACGATTCTTTTTAAAGTGCATTCCTTTACCACAATCAGCACAATATAATGTGTTAGTAAAGAGATGGATTTCTGCATATGGTCGTTTTCGATTATGTGTTTCCATCAATGCCTGTACTGCTGTAAAATCTTCCCTACATACTAGAGCTTCATGACAGTTTTTAACAACAATAAATTTATCGCTTGATAAGTTTTCTCTTACTTTGCTGGTAACGCTACGAGTTGTTTGGCGCCCTTGTACTAAGTCTCCGGTGTAATGGGGGGTGGTGAGGATTACACTTATTGTGGACCCGTGCCATTTATCGCTACCGTTTGATTTTTTAGCTAATTTCCCTGGAGGGGTTACCCCCTCATTATAAAAGTCCTTCGCAATGCGGTCGAACCCTTTTCCTTTAAGATAATCTTTGAATATACGACGGACCATATTTGGCGATTCATCATTTCTTACATACAAATTGCCATCGTTAGATTCGTATCCATAAGGAGGAATAGATCCTTTAAATAGTCCTTTTCTTGCGCGGCTATTTAAAGATGATTTTATTCGTTCACAAGAAGGAGGCTCTATACGGATGGAGAACTTAAATATTAAGCAAAAGAAATTTGCCGACTTTTATATTGAGACAGAAAATGCGACTGCCAGTTATTTAAGGGCTGGATATGAGGCTGAAGGAAATGCAGCCGAAGCAAGCGCCAGCGGTTTGTTAAGAAATGTTATGGTGTTGGATTATATTAAGGAGCGGAATGAACAATTGGATGTACAATTTATTGCGGATATATCGGAAGCCGGCGGTTTTGGACGGAGATTATGCGGGATGCGGACACAGACATTAAGGATCGGTTAAAAGCATCGGAATACATTGCAAAAACCAATGGTGCGTTTATAGATAAAAAGGAATTACATGGTGCTTTCAACAATAAGAGTGAATTTGGATTTGTGGACCCAACTGCTACGGATGATTGAAAGGGACTTGGATAAATTGAACGATGACTTTAACTGGCATTTCAAAAAACACACTAACCAAGGCAGTACGCAATCAGTCGGCACAATGGGGCCGGCTCTTTTTTATGCACAGGGCAGTAGTGTCCCAGTCCATTGACTTAGTGAAGGAAGGGGGTAAAAGCCAGAAATATGTGATGAATCTTAACAGAATCTTAACACCATCCTCCTTTATCTGAACACTATCTTTATGCCAACTCACAATATAATCATTCATGAAGATGAAGATGTGAATCTTCCAATAATTTTGTGGAATTAGGATAAAGTTGGAAGGAGTGTTGTGAAGGTGAATGCCGTTTTAGGTTTGGCTGGAATAGTAGGTATCTCGTTATTTGTTTACTTATTGTACGTCTTATTTAAGGGTGAAAATTTATGAACAATACCCTAGTATACGATGCTTTATATCTTGTTGTTTTAGTCGGATTATCCATACCTATAGGGATTTATATTTATAAGGTGATGACAGGTCAAAAAGTTTTTTTGACGAAAATCATATTACCGGTAGAGAAAGGCGTTTATAAAATCATTGGACCATCAAATACTGAAGGCATGGGGGCTAAACAATATTTCGGTGCTATTATGTCCTTTAGTGCGATCGGGCTCATCCTCCTTTGTGGATTACTGATGATCCAAGGTTTTCTTCCTTTAAATCCTGAAGGAATGAAGGGAACAAGCTGGCATCTTGCGTTCAATACAGCAGCAAGCTTTGTTTCGAACACGAATTGGCAAGCCTATTCTGGTGAGAGTACGTTATCGTATTTCACTCAGTCGATAGGACTGACCGTTCAAAATTTTGTATCAGCGGCAACAGGTATCGCTGTTCTATTTGCTCTTATTCGAGGCTTTATTTTAAAAAAGGAAAACACGATCGGTAATTTCTGGGTCGATATCACGAGAGTCACTTTATATGTTTTGCTTCCAATGTCTTTCGTTATCGCTATATTCATTGTTTCACAGGGTGTGGTACAAACGTTTGACTCGTATCAAGTGGTTTCGGTACTAGAGAATGGTGCTGAGCAAATCATCCCGCTAGGGCCTGCTGCGAGTCAGATTGCCATCAAACAGCTTGGTACAAATGGTGGAGGATTTTTTGGAATGAATTCTGCCTTTCCATTAGAAAATCCAACATCGTTCTCGAACTTTATTCAAGTTCTGTCTATTTTACTTATTCCGGCTGCCCTTTGTGTTTCGTTTGGGAAAGCCGTTAAAGATAGCAAACAAGGTCGTAGTCTGTATATTACCATGCTGATTTTATTTACTATAGCACTCGCCTCTGTAACGGTCAGTGAGCAATTGACTGGACCAGTTTTTGGGGGAGTTGCTGCCTCAGGCAGTATGGAAGGAAAAGAAGTCATTCATGGTGTAGGGGCTTCATCCTTATGGGGTACAGCCACAACGGCTGCCTCAAATGGATCCGTTTACGCTATGCATGATAGGTTTACTCCACTTGCCGGGCTAGTGCTCATGTTCCAAATGCAATTGGGGGAAATCATCTTCGGTGGTGTAGGAAGCGGTCTTTACGGGATGCTGGCATTCGTCATTTTGACCGTCTTTATTGCAGGATTAATGGTGGGCCGAACCCCTGAATATTTGGGGAAAAAAATAGAACCGTTTGATATGAAGATGGTTTGTTTAATTGTTCTTGCTCCACCGATCTTAACTCTTTTAAGTACGGCAGTTGCCGTTTCAATGCCGGATGCTTCAACCTGGCTTAGCAATACAGGGGCGCATGGATTTTCAGAAATTCTATATAACTTTTCTTCAATGGCCAATAACAATGGTAGTGCATTTGCCGGATTCAATGCCAATACTGTATTTACAAACTCAATTGGTGGTTTTGTGATGCTATTGGTTCGTTTTATACCAATTGGTGCGATTCTGTATCTGGCAGAAAATCTTGCTCGGAAAAAAACAATGGCAGCAAGCGTTGGAACACTATCAACGAGCAATTCGATGTTTGTCGGATTATTAATCGCCATCATTCTCTTAATTGGCGCTCTTAGTTTCTTACCTGCTTTAGCATTAGGACCAATTGCGGATTATTTTACACATTAATTTGAGGTGATAACAATGAATGGAAATCATTTTGACAAGAGTATTTTTCAAGATGCATTAAGTCAGTCCTTCGTAAAACTATCACCTCGTGTACAGTTAGCAAACCCTGTCATGCTGGTGGTATATATCGGGGCCATTTTTACAACCCTGCTATACATTCTCTCTTTCTTTGGGATCAAGGATGAGGATTCATGGTACACCTTAGCCATTACGCTTATTTTATGGTTTACCGTTTTATTTGCTAATTTTGCAGAGTCGATTGCAGAAGGACGTGGACGTGCCCAAGCTGCTAGTTTACGAAGTGCGAAAAAGGATGTAAAAGCAAAGAAATTAAAATCAGCGGACAATATCAATGAGTACACAGAGGTGATATCCAACACGTTGAAGAAGGGTGATCTTGTCTTTGTCAGTGCAGGTGATCAGATTCCAATGGATGGTGAGGTCATAGAGGGCGCTGCATCTGTTGATGAGAGTGCGATTACAGGTGAGTCTGCTCCTGTCATTCGCGAATCTGGTGGGGATAGAAGTGCTGTTACTGGCGGTACAACCGTTGTTTCCGATTGGTTGATCATTCAAGTGACCGCAGAGGCTGGTGAAAGCTTTCTTGATAAAATGATCGCGATGGTAGAGGGGGCATCCAGAAAGAAAACACCAAATGAAATCGCGCTTCAAATTCTTTTGGTCACGTTGACGCTCGTTTTCCTTGTCGTCACGGCCACGCTACTCCCATTTTCGGACTTTGTAAGCAAGCTTGAAGGTTCGGGTTCAGCCATTTCGATTACGAATGTAATTGCCCTGTTGGTCTGTCTTGCTCCTACAACCATCGGTGCACTACTTTCATCGATCGGTATTGCAGGAATGAGCAGACTCAATCAAGCGAATGTTTTAGCGATGAGTGGGCGTGCCATTGAAGCGGCTGGTGATGTAGATGTTCTATTATTAGATAAAACCGGAACGATTACCCTGGGAAATCGTCAGGCAAGTGAGTTTATTCCAGTTGGCAATGTGACCGAAAGAGAATTGGCGGACGCTGCTCAGCTTTCGTCTTTAGCAGACGAGACTGCTGAAGGAAGAAGCATTGTTATTCTGGCAAAGGAAAAGTTTGATATCCGCGGTCGAGATTTAAGTGAATTATATGCAAGCTTTATCGAATTCTCAGCAAAAACAAGAATGAGCGGTGTTGATTTTGTTGGAAATGAAATCCGAAAAGGTGCAGTTGATGCGATTAAAGACTACGTTCTTGAAAAGGGTGGGGAATATCCAGTCGAGTGTGATCAAGTTGTAGAGCGAGTGGCAGGAGCTGGAGGAACTCCGTTAGTGGTTGCGCAAAACGGAAAAGTATTAGGTGTTATTTATTTAAAAGACATTGTTAAAAATGGTGTGAAGGAACGCTTTGGTGATTTGCGTAAAATGGGGATCAAAACGATTATGATAACAGGGGATAACCCGATGACAGCCGCAACCATTGCTGCTGAATCGGGTGTGGATGATTTTCTGGCAGAAGCCACACCAGAAGCGAAATTAGCACTGATTCGTGATTACCAAGCAAAGGGATATTTAGTTGCGATGACGGGCGATGGTACCAATGATGCTCCTGCTTTGGCACAAGCAGACGTAGCCGTTGCCATGAATACGGGTACTCAAGCAGCAAAGGAAGCAGGAAATATGGTTGACTTAGATTCCAGTCCGACAAAGTTAATTGATATTGTTAGAATCGGAAAGCAGCTATTAATGACAAGGGGTTCTTTAACCACATTTAGTGTGGCAAATGATGTCGCTAAGTATTTTGCGATTATCCCCGTTTTGTTTTTAGGGATTTTCCCGGAGCTAACAAAGCTTAATATACTAGGCTTTACAAGTACAACAAGCGCGATTTTGTCAGCAATTATTTACAATGCGTTGATCATTGTGTGTTTAATCCCATTAGCCTTAAAGGGTGTAAAGTATAGAGAATTGCCAGCCGGAGAGCTCCTAAAAAGAAACATTCTAATCTATGGGCTTGGAGGAGTTATCGCACCTTTCTTGGCCATTAAACTAATCGATATGATCCTGACCGTAAGCGGTCTAGTGTGAGGTGGGACGAATGAATAACATCTTAAAAACTCTTAAACCAGCATTTTTAATTTTTATGGTCATGACCATTCTTTGTGGAATCGTCTATACGAGTGTAGTAACAGGATTTGCTCAATCGTTCTTTCCAAATCAATCCAATGGAAGCATTGTCACGGTTACGCTAAAGGATGACACAAAAAAAGACGTTGGGTCCGAACTTATAGCACAGGAATTTACAAAGCCTAAGTATTTAATTGGTAGGCCAATAGGAACAACAAATCTTTCTCCTGTTAGCGATGAGCAAGAAAAAAAAGTTCAGGAGCGAATCGATTGGTGGCATAAATTTGATCCAGACAACCATGAGGATATCCCAATGGATTTGGTCACTGCATCAGGGAGTGGAGTCGATCCATTTATCTCACCAGAGG
>JAIMAD010000148.1 GCA_023512145.1 Bacillus sp. (in: firmicutes)
AGGTTCGTGAGTTTGCAAAGGGTGATAATGCTGAAGTCATTGTTATTTGTGCGAAGATTGAAGAGGAAATCGCCGAACTTGAAGGTGAAGAAAAGCAAATGTTCCTGTCAGAGCTTGGAATAGAAGAATCTGGCCTTGATCAATTAATCCGAGCAGCCTATAGCTTACTGGGATTAGCAACATACTTCACAGCAGGGGTTCAGGAGGTTCGTGCCTGGACATTCAGAAGTGGAATGAAAGCACCGCAATGTGCAGGTGTAATCCATTCTGATTTTGAGCGGGGCTTCATTCGTGCGGAGACGGTTGCATATGAAGATTTACTAGCGGCAGGTAGTTATACTAGTGCCAAGGAAGCAGGAAAGGTTCGTTCGGAAGGGAAAGAATATATCGTGAAAGACGGCGATGTGGTCCACTTCCGTTTTAACGTCTAATTATTTTGAAGCTGATGAATAGAGTCAGCTTCTTTTTCTTATTAGCATCGATAACTGCTAAATCTATCGACGCTTTTGTTTTTCTTACGCAGAACATTGCTTTTCCTTATTATTTCTGCTATAATTTAAACTTGTGAGTAATGAATAATTGCTTCTTGCCCAATTGGGCCGCTTAGACCAAAAGGAGGTGACTGTGATGAAAAAGTACGAAATCATGTACATCATCCGCCCAACTATTGAAGATGACGCTAGAAAAGCTCTTGTAGAGCGTTTTAATACAATTCTTCTTGATAATGGTGCGGAAACTGCTGAAACAAAAGATTGGGGTAAACGCCGTCTTGCATACGAAATCCAAGATTTCCGTGACGGATATTACCAAATTGCTAAAACACTATCTTCAGCTGCTGCAGTGCAAGAATTTTCTCGTCTTGCAAAAATCAGCGAAGATATTATTCGCCATCTTGTAACTAAAGACGAAGCTTAAGATAAATATAAAAAAATTTCTGGTGTAAATGTTTCACGTGAAACATTTGCTTGAGAGAAGGAGTTGATTCTGATGATGAATCGTGTCGTGCTTGTCGGCCGTTTAACGAAAGACCCTGATTTGCGCTATACGCCACAAGGGGTTCCTGTCGCTACTTTTTCTTTAGCATGTAGTCGTCCCTTTTCAAATCAGGCTGGTGAAAAAGAAACAGATTTTATTAATTGTGTTGTTTGGCGCCGCCCTGCTGAAAATGTGGCAAACTTTTTGAAAAAGGGCAGTCTTGCAGGCGTTGATGGCCGTATTCAAACCCGCAACTATGAAGGACAAGACGGTAAACGTGTTTATGTTACAGAGGTATTAGCAGAGAGTGTGCAATTCCTAGAACCTAAAGGCTCGTCTGGTGGCGGTGCAAGAAACGACAACGATCAATTCGGTGCTCCTCCAAGGGAAGCACAAACTGCTTCTTATGGAAGCGGAAATCAGAATCAACGTCCGAATTCAAACCAGACTCAAACTAAGAACACAAACAATAATAAACAAGATACTACACGAATGGATGAGGATCCGTTTGCAGGAAATGGCCAAATTGACATTTCTGATGATGACCTACCATTTTAAACAAAACTTAAACTAACGTTAACATAAAAATAAGATCAAAGGAGGGGAATTTCATGGCAGGAATCCGTAAAGGCGGTCGTGCAAAACGTCGTAAAGTGTGCTATTTCACAGCAAATGGTATCTCGAACATTGATTATAAAGATGTTGATTTACTTAAAAAGTTTATCTCTGAGCGTGGAAAGATTTTACCACGTCGTGTAACTGGTACATGTGCAAAATATCAACGTAAATTGACAGTTGCTATCAAGCGTTCACGTCAAATGGCTTTATTACCATTCGTATCAGGTGAATAAGAAAAGTGGAAGGGCCTAGGCTCTTTGCATGAATAATAATGTGAAAGGTAGTAAGGGCTTTGCCCCTTGCTGCCTTTTTCATATACTACAGTGTTGAATAAGATTGCTTATCTCGCTAAAATAAGAGAATAGCTTTGAAAAATTTAGGGGTGAACAAGTGAAAAATGTACGTAAATTAACTGAAGGGGCGATACTTCTAGCGGTATTTGCTGTTCTTCTATCAATAACCATCTATATTCCAATTGTTGGTTCAATAATGATTTTTGTCCTGCCATTGCCATTTATTATGTTTTCTGCAAAAACAAGCTTGAAAAATGTCGCCACCTTCTTTTTAGCTTCCATATTTATTTCCTTTATTATAGCGTCGTTAATGGGGCTTTCTTTAATGCTTATTTACGGTACAACAGGTGTTGTAATTGGATTTTTGCTAAAAAAAGAAAAAAGTCGTACGACAGTTTTAATCGCAAGTTCACTGACTGTCATGGCTGGGTTTGTCATATCATACGCTATTAGTGTTGCCTTTTTTAAAATTGATATCATTCACGAACTAACTACCGTGTTAAATGAATCAGTTAAAATTTCTCAAAATATCCTTGAAGGAATGGGAAATGAAGACCAAATTAAACTTTTAAAAGAGCAGAATGCTAGCATGCTCAAGATGATTGTGACACTTGCGCCAAGTATCCTAATTGTGGCCTCGATTCTATCTGCCTTTTTGACTCAGTGGGTCTGTTTTCCAATTGCAAAGCGGTTTGGTGTTAATGTTCAACCATGGGGAAGTTTCCGGAATTTGTCCCTACCCAGAAGCCTTTTGTGGTACTATTTAATTGCTATGGTCTTGAACATACTAATTCATCCGGAAGAGGGTACATTTTTAGCAACGATATTAGTAAACCTTAAATATACAGTAGAAATGTTTTTGCTTTTGCAAGGGTTTTCCTTTATATTCTATATTTTCCACCAAAAGTCAGTTTTAAAAGGAGTTCGAGTGTTAGTTGTTGTTGTCGCTTTCATGATACCTGTTTTTCATTATATAATAATGTTACTTGGTATTATTGATATTGGTTTAGATTTTAGAAAGCGCATTGAAAAGAAAGAGTAGACTTCCGTTTAGGAGCTGAAAATATTGCCTGCATTTTTAGAAAAACGGTCAATTCGTTATCCCTTTTATGGGTTAATAGGCGTTACAGTGGTCCTACTCATTGTCCTGTCATTATATAATTGGATGGTAAGTGTAACTGGGCTATTATTAATGGTTTTCCCGGTCTACTTTATGTTTGTTATTGACCAGCGCCAAAGGAAGGAAATGGAAGATTACATTGCGACACTTTCCTACCGGGTAAAGAGGGTTGGCGAAGAAGCATTTATGGAAATGCCAATAGGGATTATGCTTATCAATGATGTGTATGATATTGAATGGACAAATCCCTTTTTATCCTCATCCTTTGGTGAAGAAAAGTTGGTGGGAAGATCCCTTTATGATATCGCAGATAATCTAATTCCGTTAATTAAACAGGAAGTCGAGACAGAGATCATTCTGCTTCACGAGCGGAAATACAGAGTCATCCATAAACGAGAAGATCGACTTCTTTATTTCTTTGATGTAACAGAGCAAATAGAAATTGAGAAAATGTATCAAGAAGATCGGACCGTTATTGCGGTTATCTTTTTAGATAATTATGATGATATAACACAAGGTATGGATGATCAAATGCGTGGCAGTATCAATAGTTTAGTTACATCAACCCTCAATAAGTGGGCGTACGATAATGGTGTTTTTCTAAAAAGAGTCTCCTCTGAACGATATATTGCGGTTTTTAGTGAGAAAATTCTGAAAACTCTCGAAAAGGGTAAATTTACTATCCTTGATGTGGTAAGAGAAATGACGCCAAAGCAAAATGTGTCGTTCACCTTAAGCATTGGCGTCGGAACAGGAATCGCCTCCCTGCCAGAATTGGGTGCTATGGCCCAATCTAGCCTCGACTTAGCGTTAGGCAGGGGTGGAGATCAGGTGGCCATCAAGCTCCAAAATGGCAAGGTCAAATTTTACGGAGGCAAAACAAATCCAGTTGAAAAACGGACAAGAGTCAGAGCGCGGGTGATTTCCCATGCTTTGAGGGATCTAATTATTGCCTGTGATAAAGTAATTATTATGGGACATAAAAATCCCGACATGGATTCTATTGGTTCCGGAATTGGAATCTATAAAGTGGCTCAAATGAATCAAAAAGAAGCATATATAGTAGTGAATTCACAAGAAATAGACAACGGTGTGAAACAGCTTATGGGAGAAATTCGCAATCATAAGCAGTTGTATTCACATATAATTGGGCCTGAAGAGGCATTAGAAATGGCCACTGACAAAACTTTGCTAGTAGTCGTTGATACTCATAAGCCTTCACTCGTCATGGAAGAACGACTGCTGAATAAGATTGACCATATTGTTGTAATTGATCATCACCGCCGTGGTGAAGAGTTTATTTACAATCCCTTGCTTGTCTATATGGAACCATATGCTTCGTCGACCGCTGAACTGGTTACTGAATTCTTTGAATATCAACCAAAACGAGGTAAAATAGAAATGATTGAAGCTACCGCTCTTTTAGCGGGAATCATTGTCGATACAAAAAGTTTTACATTAAGAACTGGTTCAAGGACGTTTGATGCAGCCTCCTATTTAAGAGCAAACGGTGCCGATACGATTCTTATCCAAAAGCTTTTACAAGATAACGTAGATACATATATAAAAAGGTCTAAGCTAATTGAATCTGTTTCCTTTTACCGTGATGGCATTGTTATTGCGAAGGTAACAGAAGATGTGCTAAATGATCAAGTAATTATTGCCCAAGCTGCCGATACATTGTTAACGATGGATGGCGTGCTTGCCTCCTTTGTTATTTCCAAACGAAGCGATGGGGTCATTGGTATTAGTGCCAGGTCGCTAGGGAATATCAATGTACAGATTATTATGGAAAGTTTACAAGGCGGAGGACACTTGACTAATGCCGCTGCCCAAATGACAGGGTTAACCGTAGTCGAAACTGAAAGCAAATTATTGCTCGCAATTGATGAATATCTTGAAGGAGTGAAAAAAGAATGAAGGTTATTTTCTTAAAAGATGTGAAAGGTAAAGGGAAAAAAGGGGAAGTCAAGAATGTGGCCGATGGCTATGCACATAACTTCTTAATCAAGCAAGGACTAGCCAAGGAAGCAAATAATGCGAATATCAGTACATTAGATGCTCAGAAGAAAAAAGAACAAAATGCTGCTGCTGTAGAGCTCGCTGAAGCCATAAAATTAAAAGAGGAATTGGAGAAAATTTCTGTTGAGTTATCGGCTAAAGCAGGTGAAGGCGGAAGATTATTTGGTTCAATTACAACAAAACAAATTGCTGAAGAGCTGCAAAAGAAACTTGGTATAAAAATTGATAAACGTAAAATGGAACTAGCTGATGTGATTCGTACTTTAGGGACTACCAAGGTCCCGGTAAAACTTCATCATGAAGTAACAGCAGCATTGAGCGTTACGGTGAAAGAGGTTAAATAAGGTAAAACGAACAATCAGTGGTCCTTTCCACGGATTGTTAGTCCTGTTTTACTGGGGCATAAAATTTCCCAGTACGAAATGGGTAGAAAACATGATAAGATGTTAAAGTTATCAATGATGTGATCAGTTTTATCTGGTCACTTTTTTCTTTATAGGATATGATAGTTTTGGCTAATTAAAATAGCTTTTATGAAATCATCCTCTTCATGATAGGAGGCTTTTGATATATGAACGACTTATATGCAGATCGTATGCCACCGCAAAATATTGAGGCTGAACAGGCTGTATTAGGTGCAATATTTTTGGAGCCCTCCTCACTAACAGTCGCTTCAGAAGTCCTTATTCCTGAGGATTTTTATCGTGCTGCCCACGTTAAAATCTTTACCGTTATGTTAAAACTAAACGATGAAGGTCATGCTGTTGACCTTATTACCGTAACTGAAGAACTAGCTGCAACCAAGCTGTTAGAGGATACAGGCGGAGTTAGTTATTTGAGTGAGTTGGCGGGGTCCGTTCCAACTGCAGCAAATATTGAGTATTATGCGAGAATAGTAGAAGAAAAGTCTTTACTTAGACGATTAATTCGTACGGCAACAAGTATTGCATCTGATGGATATTCCCGTGAGGATGAAGTCGAGGCACTCTTAAGTGAAGCGGAAAAAAACATCCTTGCCGTAGCACAAAGAAAAAATGTCGGTGCCTTCCAACATATTAAAGATGTGCTTGTAAGTACGTATGACAATATTGAATTGATGCATAACCGTGTTGGTGATATTACTGGAATTGCCACAGGGTTTGTAGAACTTGACCGAATAACGGCGGGATTTCAACGCAATGATTTGATTATTGTCGGAGCACGTCCCTCTGTCGGTAAAACGGCTTTTGCCTTAAATATTGCCCAAAATGTCGCTACCAAAACAGATGAGAATGTTGCAATTTTTAGTCTTGAAATGGGCGCGGAGCAACTTGTCATGCGGATGCTTTGTTCCGAAGGAAATATTGATGCTCAAAGGCTTCGGACCGGATCACTTACAGATGATGATTGGGGCAAGTTGACGATGGCAATGGGTAGCCTTTCAAACTCAGGCATTTTTATCGACGATACCCCAGGTATTAGAGTAAATGATATTCGTGCAAAATGTCGGCGCTTAAAGCAGGAACATGGCTTAGGAATGATCATGATTGATTACTTGCAGCTTATTATGGGCAGTGGTAAATCAGGAGAAAACCGTCAGCAGGAAGTATCAGAAATTTCAAGATCACTTAAGCAGTTAGCGCGTGAATTAAAGGTTCCTGTCATAGCGCTCTCTCAACTTTCCCGTGGTGTTGAGCAGCGTCAAGATAAACGTCCGATGATGTCCGATATTCGTGAGTCCGGTAGTATTGAGCAGGATGCGGATATCGTCGCATTCCTGTATCGTGATGATTATTATGACAAAGAATCTGAGGATAAGAATATTATCGAAATTATTATTGCAAAGCAGCGTAATGGGCCGACTGGTACTGTACAGCTGGCATTCGTGAAGGAATATAATAAATTTGTAAACCTTGAAACTCGTTATAATGACCCTCCAGGTGCATAAGCAGTAATTTCTAAGGGTAGCCCAAAATCTGGCTATCCTTTTTGACAAGATAAGGAAGGATAAAATATTTACCTTTGAAAATTGTCCGTCCTACTAGCGCCTAGGGGATCGGTGGAAAAAATAACCTCCTTTTTTCCTAGGTCACAATTCAATTCGTCATAAAGGTTAAAGTGCAACCTTTCCGGCTCGCCTTGTGCTTGCGCCTCTAGGAAAAAAGGTACTACTTTTTTCCCTTATCAAGGCGCATGCGCTTTTCTAATATATTTCAAGAGTACTATATTAACGAACATATTCACTATTTTAGTATTTATTGTTCGTGTTTCATTGATTTTTACAGGCGGATTTGGTAAACTAACTAGGTGATATATAATTATTTACCGGATGAAAAATTTTGGAGGTGCCTTTTATGTCATCAGTAGTGGTTGTTGGATCGCAATGGGGAGACGAAGGAAAAGGGAAAATTACCGACTTTCTTTCTGAAAATGCAGAGGTAATTGCACGTTATCAAGGGGGAAATAATGCAGGTCATACCATTAAATTTAATGGAGAAACCTACAAATTGCACTTAATTCCATCAGGGATTTTCTATAAAGAAAAAGCTTGTGTCATCGGTAATGGCATGGTTGTCGATCCCAAAGCACTTATTACCGAACTTGCATATTTACATAATTTAGGTGTTACAACAGATAATCTGCGCATCAGTAATCGCGCCCACGTTATACTTCCATACCATATAAAATTAGATATGGTGGAGGAAGAAAGTAAAGGTGCAAATAAAATAGGAACCACCAAAAAAGGAATTGGTCCAGCATATATGGACAAGGCTGCTCGAGTGGGTATTCGGATTGCCGATTTACTTGACCGTGAAGTGTTTGAAGAAAAGCTAGAGCAGAACATAAAGGAAAAAAATCGTCTGTTTGAACGCATCTATGAGACGACTGGTTTTACAAAGGAAGAGATTCTAGATGAGTACTTCGAGTATGGACAGCAAATTAAACAGTATGTTTGTGATACATCGGTTGTTTTAAATGATGCGCTCGATGAGGGGCGTCGTGTCTTATTTGAAGGTGCACAAGGTGTCATGCTTGATATTGACCAAGGTACATACCCATTCGTAACCTCTTCTAATCCTGTTGCAGGTGGCGTGACAATTGGTTCAGGTGTAGGCCCAACAAAAATTAACCATGTGGTAGGTGTGTGTAAAGCGTATACTACCCGTGTCGGTGACGGCCCTTTCCCAACGGAGTTAATTAATGAAACGGGTGACCGTATCCGTGAAGTAGGTCGTGAATATGGAACAACAACGGGTAGGGCACGCCGTGTTGGCTGGTTTGATAGTGTTGTTGTTCGTCATGCACGCCGTGTAAGTGGAATTACCGATTTGTCGATAAATTCGATTGATGTTTTAACTGGAATTGAGAAACTAAAAATCTGTGTTGCCTACCATTTTAACGGTGAAGTGATTGAGGAGTTTCCTGCAAGCTTAAAGGTTCTTGCTGAGTGTGTACCAGTGTATGAAGAATTACCTGGTTGGACGGAGGATATTACTGGATGTAAATCGCTAAATGAATTACCTGAAAATGCGCGTCATTATCTTGAACGTGCATCACAGTTAACAGGCATTCCATTATCGATCTTCTCTGTCGGACCAGACCGCACGCAAACAAATATTGTTCATAACCCGTGGAGACTAAAATAATTTTTTGAAGCCCTCCTTTTTGGAGGGCTTCACTTATTTAAAAAGTATTAAAAAAACCATTGCAATATGTATCTTAACCGTGCTATTATAAAAAGCGTCGTCATTGTACGAGCCATTAGATCAGTTGGTAGAGCACGAACGAATAAGCTTCCTCGAATCAGCATCAACACTGAGCTGCTGCTTGAATTAGCTTTCTGAGGTGTGGGCATCCGACGAAATAAAAGATTAGTGAATTGTCTTTTTGTATGAGCCATTAGCTCAGTTGGTAGAGCATCTGACTTTTAATCAGAGGGTCGAAGGTTCGAATCCTTCATGGCTCACCATCTTTTATTTTTGGCCCCTTGGTCAAGCGGTTAAGACACCGCCCTTTCACGGCGGTATCACGGGTTCGAATCCCGTAGGGGTCACCAAACATTTTCTAAGATTGATATAGTCCATGATAATTATGAGCATGGACAAACAAAAGTTTTATTGTCGCGGGGTGGAGAAAGTTCGAATAATCTCCAGCGCAACGATTGAGTCATTGCTTGAATAAGCTTTCTGAAATCGGTGCGGTCTTTGATCTTAATGCATGTTCAAAACTTTATGTTCGTTTTTATTGTCGCGGGGTGGAGCAGTTCGGTAGCTCGTCGGGCTCATAACCCGAAGGTCACAGGTTCAAATCCTGTCCCCGCAATTAGTTATTTTCAAGCATGCTTGAAAATAACTTTGGTCCGGTAGTTCAGTTGGTTAGAATGCCTGCCTGTCACGCAGGAGGTCGCGGGTTCGAGTCCCGTCCGGACCG
>JAIMAD010000149.1 GCA_023512145.1 Bacillus sp. (in: firmicutes)
CAGGGAAACACTGGACCCAAATGTTTATCGGTAAATAAGGTAAATGGACAAAACCAAACCGGCAACGTTTAACTTTGCCGGTTTGGTTTCTGAATTTTTATTAGCGCTTATATTTTAAAGACTGAATGGTAGGAAATTTAAAATGAAAAGTCGTGCCGACTCCTACTTCACTTTCGACCCAGATTATTCCTTCCATGGCACGGACAATGCTATATACGACCATCATTCCTAAACCGGTTCCATTTTTCCCTTTTGTAGAGTAAAAAGGTTCACCCAATCGTGCGAGTTGTTCATTGGTCATACCAACTCCTGTGTCCTTTACCATTATTGTTACAAAATTTTGACTAAATTCAGTTGATATTGTTAAATAACCGCCATGTGGTGTCGATTCAATCGCATTTTTTAGGACATTTACAAAACATTGTCGGAATTTCTGTCGATCTCCTTTTATGAAGCCAATTATCGAAAAGTCAGTAATTATCTCAACTGAATTTTGATTTGCGCTCGGCTGAAGGATATTGATAATTTGCCGAAGTTCACTTTTTACATTCAGTTCTTCTAACTTTTCCAAGGATGGTTTTGCAAAGGTCAAATAATCGCGGATTACGCGCTCAGCTGAAGTTAATTCATCCTTTACGATAGATAAGTATTCCTTTCTTTTTTGCCTTGAAAGGTAATCATCTTCCAAAAGCTGGACAAATCCGCTAGCTGCGGTTAGTGGATTTCGAATCTCATGGGAAATTGCAGCTCCCATTTGTTCCACAGCTTTTAATTTTTCCGCTTTAATAAGTTGCTGCCTCATTTCAGTATTTTTTCTCACAAATTCAATTGCATAGGAAATAATACCAATTCCTAGTTGAGGAATCACTAGATTTGCAAACCATGTATCAAGCCAATAGGAATCGGTATTGGTGAAACCTATTTCAAGGGCTGTCACCATTCCGATAACCGAGCCCATACAAACTGTAATAAGAATTCGACGATAGGGAAGTTGCTTTAAAAACCAAGGATATATTTTCCAAAGTATGACTGCAAGAGGTACATAAAGAATGATTGTTAGGAAAAATCCTAAATCCAAACCATAAAAGCTTCTTAAAATAATTATTGCTGCGATAAGGATTGGCCCAATTCCCATATAAAGACCGCCAATGACCACTGGAATCAGCCTTAAATCATAGCTAACATTGGTAGCAGGATGGTAGGAGAATTGAATACAGTACCATATCATTGCAACAAATAATAACGTAATTGAGGATTTAGACAGGGTTAATTTTCTATTGAGATTAAAGAAAACTAAACAAAAAAATAGAAGTATCATTAAAATGGAGAGGCTAAAAAAAAGGTGCTTCGTAATTTCCATTACATCACCATCCAAGTAGTACTTATAGAAAAATCTTACATGTATTTTCTACATATTACAACAATATTGGATAATATAAACAACAAATTCAATCTAAATAAAGAGGTCATATCATTTTTTAGCCATCTCTTGCGTTAATGGGTGACTGAAATGGTATTTCTACCTTTAGTTTTTGATAAATATAAAGCTGAATCAGCCATTTGAATTAGGGTTTGAGGCTGTAGAAAAGATGTCGGGACCATTGTGGCAATTCCGATACTTATAGTGACGATCTCTGCGATCTCTGAACTAATGTGCGGAATCTTTAGTGCCTGAATATTCTCTTGGATTCCTTTTGCTACTTTAGTTCCATCCACTGTTGTGGTAGATGGTAAGATGAGAGCAAATTCTTCTCCGCCATAACGACAAAAGGAGTAATCCAAGTTAACGTTAACTTGGTCATTAATTGCTTGAGAAATCATTTGTAAGCATAAGTCTCCCGTTGGGTGACCATATGTATCATTGTAGTTTTTAAAGTAATCAATATCGAGCATAAGTAATGTTAGGGGGGTATTCGCTGAATTCGACCATACTTTTTCAAGAGTTTCATCAAAATATCTTCTATTTACAACCCCTGTTAACCCATCCATATATGAAAGTCGATTTAGCAACTCATTTGCCTCTTGTAATTTTTGTTCAGTTAGCTTTCGTTCGGTGATATTTCTTGATACATTTATGACTTTTTTACTGCTATCTTCTGGATTATGGACACTCTTTAATCTTGATTCAAGCCAAATATAGTCTCCAGATTTTGAAAGGTAGCGATAAGTTAAATTAGCAACTCCATCATGGAGTACACGCACAAATATTTCATTGGTACGAATAATGTCATCAGGATGAACAAAATCTATCATTTTTTTCCCTAAGAGGTCGTGATATTCAAAATGAATAATTTCTTTTACTGCTGGTGAAATATAAATATACTCCCCTTTTTCATTGTGCATCGTAATCATATCACTTGAATATTCAGCTAATAACCGAAACCGTTCTTCCGATTCTTTTAATGTATTTACACTATGTTTTAATTGATTTTGTGCTTCGTTAGAATTTACGATAAATACAAAAAAATGGTAGGCAACATAACCTCCAATAATAGAAATTAGATAAAACATGGTTAATACTTGTTTCAGTAGGTTTGGTTCATCAATTTTAATAATAAATATAATTGAAAAAATGAACAAGCCAATAAGATTCATTAAGATAGCTTTAGAGGTTCTTGAATAGTTTAAAGTTGAGATTCCCCCTGATAATATTCCAAGTAACAAGGCACCCAACGATGCTAGCAAGGATGTTTCATTTATGCCAAAAAGAAGGATCCTTCCTAGAGCAATGAGAATAGCAGCAGTTAAGGCTGGAATAAGACCACCAAATGATGCGGCAATAACAATGGCCAAGTGTCGTAAATCAGCAATAATTGTTGCGTCTACTTGAATGCTAAAGGTCATTAAAATGTTCCCAAGTAGACCGAAGCAAAGTCCCCAATAAAGTTTAGTTGATAAAGAAGTAGTAAAGTTTAATGGCCTATTTTTAAATAACTGCCCCATAATCGAGAAAGATGCTATTAATAGTGCAGCATTCGAAACAAAATCTTTTACCATTGGTCATTATCTCCTAGTTAATAAATGGAAAATCCGTCTATTAAATCATATTATTTTATAGCATTATTTCTGGCCTTTAAAATTATCCAATAAATTAGCTATCAACTCAAAGCTAAAGCTTCCTCATTTACAGGAAGGAAGCTTTTGTTGTATTTATTATTAGTATACTTGAACTGCAATCCCTTTTGCCATTTCTTTAGCAGCAAGAATCGCTTTTTCTTTCCCTGCGGCCAGGATTTCAGGTACTCTTTTTAGTGATATATCAAATCCTTCCGCAATTACCGTGTCCATGACTTCAATTCCAAGAAAACGGAGGGCAATCTTTAAATAACGGTCACCGGATTCCAACTCTTCCATTGGTGTCCCAGCATACAGACCGCCTCTTGTTTGGATGTGAATTGCTTTTTTATTTTTTAAAAGACCTTTAGGACCTGTAGGTGTATGGGTAAACGTCTTGCCAGCAATAAATAGGTTATCAAGGAAGGCCTTTAATACGGCAGGTGAGCTTAAGTTCCACACCGGTGAAACAAATACAAAGTAATCAAAACTGATAAACTCATTGGCAAGATCATGCATTTTTTGTATTTTTTCTCTTTCAACTTCGGTCAGTTGTTCCAGTGTATACCCATAACCAGCTAATTTGCCTCTTGCTGAAACCAATTCAGCATCCATTTGCGCAAAATCTAAGGTAAATAAATCCATTTTCTTAATCTCTACATCTGGACAATCTTGGTGAAAGGCTTCAAGAAAGGCTTCCCCGATTTGTAGCCCTTTTGATTTTTCGAGACCTTTTGGATTTGCAGTTACATAAAGTAGTTTTTCCATAAAAACACAACCCATCATGTTGATATTTAATTCATTCCCTTTATTATAAAGAAAATTTTCTTGTTCAATCTTGAATATTAGGTGAAGTTCATGAACATTAAGTGACTGATTTTCCATCAAAAACCTTTCATCCTATTCTGTTGGAAGGTTTTTGATACTTCCTTTGACTTAACATTAAGAGTTGAAACTGAAACGGAATGAAGAGATTCCAGGTGGTGGCAAAATAAAACACAATGAACCAAAATTCTACTTTTTTAACTATGCTAGCATGCAAATTGCCTAATTAATTGATATCCTTACATTCAACAGTTATTATGGATGGTATGTAGTTGGTGGTGACTTTGTTATCAACAAAAGCGAAATTACGCGCAGATTTCAATGGCTGGCTAAAACTTGTCCGGACAAACTATTTTTATGGGTGAGGACGGCACCGACACAGTATTGGATTCTATAATGTTGAACCTGTCATGTTTTACCTAAGAATATCAATGGGCATATTATAGAACCAATCATGATGTGTAGTGAGCAAGAACGGAAACTCGCGGATTTTGCCACACGCCAGGAAATTATTCGTGTTCAAGTAACAAAAGAGTATCTACACACGGGAGCGTAACCCAAATATATTACCCATGAATTGCGGGAGCGTTGGTAAGAAATTCCTAATTTTAGCTACAAACGATAAGTTATCAAGAATGAAGCCTATCATTTGATAGGATATAGGAAGGAAAGGGATATTAATATGTCAAGTCAACAAATTGGTGTTATTGGTCTAGCGGTAATGGGGAAAAATCTTGCGTTAAATATTGAAAGCCGCGGTTATTCTGTTGCTGTCTTTAATCGTTCCTATGATAAAACAGAAGCGTTTTTGAAGCAAGAGGCTGTGGGAAAAAACTTTGTTGGTGCAGAAACGATTGAGGAATTCGTAAAATCTTTAGAAAAGCCTAGAAAAGTCTTATTAATGGTTAAAGCAGGTACGGCAACGGATGCTACGATTGATTCTTTAAAGCCATATCTTGAAGTAGGCGATATTCTAATAGATGGAGGAAATACCTTCTTCCGTGACACAATTAGACGTAATAAGGAGCTAGAAACTGCAGGTTTCCATTTTATTGGCACAGGCGTTTCTGGTGGAGAAGAAGGCGCGTTAAAAGGTCCTTCTATCATGCCAGGGGGAAAAAAAGAAGCCTATGAGCTTGTAAAGCCAATTCTGGAGGCAATTTCTGCTAAGGTTGATGGAGATCCTTGCTGTACCTATATTGGTCCAAACGGTGCAGGGCATTATGTGAAAATGGTTCATAACGGGATAGAATATGGGGATATGCAATTAATTTCAGAGGCGTATTTTATCCTGAAAAATGTTCTTGGATTAAGTGCTAATGAGCTTCATACTGTTTTTGCTGAGTGGAATAAAGGTGAATTAGACAGCTACTTAATTGAAATAACAGCTGATATCTTTTCGAAGGTAGATGAAGAAACAGGTAAACCAATGGTAGATCTAATTCTAGACACTGCTGGTCAAAAAGGTACAGGCAAATGGACAAGTCAAAATGCTTTAGATTTGGGTGTACCACTTCCGATTATTACAGAATCAGTCTTTGCTCGCTTTATTTCAGCAATGAAAGATGAACGCGTTAAGGCAAGTAAAGTACTTAATGGTCCCGAAACGAAAGCCTTTGAGGGCAACAAAGAAGAACTAATTGAAGCGGTACGGAAAGCTTTGTATATGAGTAAAATTGTTTCCTATGCACAAGGTTTTGCGCAAATGCGTGCTGCATCTGAGGAATACGATTGGAATCTTCGCTACGGCGACATCGCGATGATTTTCCGCGGTGGCTGTATCATTCGTGCGCAATTCTTACAAAAAATCAAAGACGCATACGATCGTGAACCTTCATTAGCGAACCTTTTATTGGATGCTTACTTTAAAGAAATTGTTGGAAGCTACCAACAACCATTACGTCAAGTACTTGCCGTAGCGATTGAACGTGGGATTCCAGTACCATCATTCTCTAGCGCAATTGCATACTACGACAGCTATCGAACAGAAACACTTCCTGCTAATCTTTTACAGGCACAGCGTGACTACTTTGGCGCCCATACGTATCAACGTGTAGATAAAGAAGGAGTATTCCATACAAATTGGATGGAATAGGGAATTAAAAGGAATTTAATTTATCTACTGTATAGAGGTAAACCTAGTCCGTTTTTGGCTGGTTTGCCTCTATTTTTCGATAACCCGAATTTGATATTTTGCATAAATACACTACTTCTTGCCTTTGTTGCACTAAGAAGTGTGGTTCCCTCCAATTTTATAGACCTTTGAAAAATACGCTACTACCACGTCTCTTGTACTCCTATAGTATTTCGATCATATTAGAAACCTTGCTTTGGTCATTCCCCCCACAAAAAGTAAAAGTTGAAATACGTTCTGCTACTTTTTTCATTTTCTAGACATGTAACATGCAAATTATTTTTTTCGTTTTTTTGGTTAAACTGGGTCTAATTCTACTTTTTAATGTACAGGAATAGAAACCGTCCCCATAAGGTTCATTTCATATCAATTATTTTATAAAAAGGATCGATTTCATTAGATTGTTAGAAATAGAAAATATAATCAGGTAAAACAGATATAAAATATGGGTAGGGTATTGTGTTAAGGAAGATTATTTACCAAAAAGGCGGGATCAACAGGTGAATCAACAATCCCAATTAAATAAAAGCATCAAAACTTTACAATTAAGGATAGTTGAGCTCGAAAATAGGGAAAAGGTGCTATTAATGCAGCTCCAACAAAATTCATCATTACATTCGATGGTCTTAGATGCCCTACCGATAAATGTCTTTTTGGAAGATCCAGTTGGTAGAACGATATTTGCTAATAAACAAGCATGTCTAGCAAATGGTAAGAAATTGGAGGAGCTAGTAGGAAAAACTGTATATGATTTCTTTCCAGAGCATATTGCCAAGATGAATCGAGAAATCGACCTTGAAGTTTGGGAGAGAGGTAGTCTTGTTACGAAAGAGGTAATGGCTGGATTTCAAGGGCAGGAATCCTATATGTATACAGGTAAAACAATTATTCATCCTCCAGAATCAAAAGAAGAATTTCTGCTCGGCTTTGGGTTAGATATTACTGAATTGAAACTAGCGGAAGAAAAGATTGCGCATATGGCATTTCATGATGCCTTGACGGGCTTACCTAATCGTTGGTTTATTAAAGCCTATCTAGAAAAATACCAAACAGAGCAAGAGAGGTTACCACCGATGGTAAGACCAATGCTAGGGGTTCTTCTCTTAGATTTGGATCATTTCAAGGTGATCAATGATAGTTTAGGGCATCAAGCAGGTGATTTCTTATTGAAATCAGTTGCTAAAAGGTTAAAAACTGCGATAGGTGAAGAAAACATCCTCGCGAGATTCGGAGGCGATGAATTTGTTCTCCTAATTCCTAATTTACCAAGTAAAGAAGCAGTTTGTGAAATCAGTGACCTAGTATTAAAGGTGATGGAAGAAGCATTTTTTATATCCGGGCAAAAGTTTTTTGTATCACCGAGTATTGGTATTAGTTTGCATCCACTACACGGAGAAGATATTAATACTTTAATTAAAAATGCAGATCTTGCCATGTATCATTCAAAGGAAAAGGGACGAAATACCTATTCTCTCTTTATTCCTAACATGAAGGTCCAAGCCATGATTCGCTTGGATATGGAAATCTATTTACGGCAAGCGTTAGAAAATAAGGAGTTTATCCTTCACTACCAGCCAAAGATGGATATGAAAACGGAGAAAATTTATGGAATGGAAGCATTGATTAGGTGGGTAACCAAAGAAGGTCAGCTTCTTTATCCAGATTCCTTTATTCAGATAGCAGAGGAATCAGGGCTAATTGCTCCAATTGGTGAATGGGTGCTTAGGGAGGCATGTTCACAATGTAAGAAATGGCACGATCAAGGATTCCAAGAATTATCTGTCAGTGTAAACATTTCTCCAAAGCAGTTTCAAACACAGAATCTAGAAGGTTTGATTGGTGAAATTCTACTTGAGACAGGGTTGAAGCCGTGTGCTTTAGAACTTGAATTAACTGAAAGCACAGTAATGAAAAATCCAGAGGTTGCTGCTATTGCATTGAAAAACCTAAAAGAGCTTGGAATTACTATCTCTATCGATGATTTTGGTACAGGTCTTTCATCATTAAGTTATTTAAAGAAATTTCCAATAGATATCTTAAAAATTGACAAATCCTTTATTACTAATCTTGAATGTGATACCGCTAACAATGCCATTGCATCTGCAGTAATCGAACTTGCACATAATCTTAACTTAAAAGTAGTTGCCGAAGGTGTTGAGACTTCAGAACAATTAGATTTGCTCCAAATGGGAAATTGTGACTTTGTCCAAGGATTTTTCATTAGTAAGCCCGTTGAAATAAACTCGATACAAGAGATTGTAGATGATTGTATACTATCATAAAAAATGACAGGTATTATTCATAAATCTGAATAAAAGGGACTTTTAAAAAAATGATTGGATTAATGATTATTTTAATTTTTGTTTTACTTTTACCTTTTTCCGTGAAAAAAATTGAGCATAATTTGGAGATTTTCCTATTTATTATGGGAATTGCGGCTGCAACAATTGGTGGGATGATGAGTGTCAATTTAATTAAAAAGGCACTTATTGATCCGATTAATATTACTCTTGCTGTTTTCATTGCCGGTTTAGTCTGTAAATGGGGGAAAGTTCAGCTGGAAAAAACTATCTTAGCAATTAGCAGAATAGTGTCCCCACGAATTTTCTGCGCTTTAACGGTAATCATTTTAGGGCTGGCATCAAGCATTATAACGGCGATAATCGCGGCGATTGTATTAGTCATAATTATCAATGTACTTCCGCTCAATCGTCAATCTGAAATTCGTTTTACGATTTTAGCTTGTTTCTCTATTGGTCTGGGTGCGGCTTTAACACCAATTGGCGAACCGTTAGCTACGATTACACTCAGCAAATTAAATGAGGATTTCTTTTATTTAATTAAATTAATCGGTCCTGAAGTCATCCCGGGTATTGTTATCTTTGGTATTTTAACGTTCCTTTTGGTTAAGCCATTGAAAAGCACAAGTGGATTAGTGTCAGAGCAAAAAACAGAAAGCTATCAAGAAATTATAATTCGATCATTAAAAATTTATTTGTTTGTCATGGGATTAACATTCCTTGGCCATGGATTTGAGCCATTAATTAATGAATATATTCTTGGGCTGGATCCGATGCTTTTGTATTGGATTAATATGATTTCTGCCATTTTAGATAATGCTACCCTTGCTGCGGCCGAGATTAGTCCATCAATGAGTCATGAAACGATTCGTGCAGTTTTGCTTGGTTTAATCATTAGTGGAGGTATGTTAGTACCTGGAAATATCCCAAATATTATTGCTGCAGGCAAACTAAACATTACCAGTAAAGAATGGGCTCGTTTTGGTGTTCCAGTCGGTCTGATTGCAATGTCGGTATATTTTATTGTTTTGTTTGTCTTTTATTAAGGCTGTTTTTGCATAGAGTGTTGTTTTTCGAATAAGCAATATCTAAACCGTACTAATTTACGTATCGGGTC